>JAYUDQ010000771.1:0-3069 GCA_043739745.1 Acidimicrobiia bacterium
TTGCCGACCTCGGGTTCGCCGCCCAGGCCGACGCCTACTCGGCCGCCGTCCGGGCCGCGTCCGATGCCGCCATGGTGCTCGTGATCTACTCGCCGCCGATGGGTGGCGATGCCGTTGCGATCGGCGACGCGGTGGCGGCCGCTGGTGGTTCGAAGACCTTGGCCGGGGTGTTCGTCGGTGTGCACGCCACGGTCTCGTCCATACCGACGTTCCTGTTCCCCGAATCTGCGGTCGGCGCGCTGGCACAGGTTGCCTGCTACGGCGTCTGGCGGGGCCGGGAGCACGTACTCGCCGCGCATCCGGACATCGACTCCGACCGGGCCCGCAGCCTCGTCCTGGGCCTCCTCGAGACGCAGGTCCCCGACGGTCGAACCGTTCCGGATCACGTCGAGCTCTCGTGGTCGCAGGCGGCTTCGCTGCTGGATGCGCTCGGTGTGCCGGTCGCGGTTGGCGAGGTCGTCACGAGCGTGGACGGGGCCGCGGCCGCAGCGAACCGGCTCGGCTTCCCCGTCGCCCTGAAGGCGCTCGGCGCTCGACTCAGGGGCCGATCGGAGGCGGGTGGCGTCGCACTCGATCTCCAGACCGAGGGCGACCTCCGGAGGTCATATGCACGCATACAGATGTCGATGGGCAAGGCGTTTGACATCGCACTCGTCCAGAAGATGGCCGATGCCGGCGTCGAGGCCGTCATCACGGTCGAGCCCGATCCGGTGTTCGGACGGGTGGTGAGCGTCGGGCTGGGGGGCATCCTGGCCGACCACATCGGCCCTCGCAGCAAGCGGGCGCTGCCGCTGTCGGCCGCCGACGCTGTCGAGCTGGTGCACGAGTCCACGCTCGGTGCCGTTCTCCGGGAGCGTGGACTCGACATGCGCGCGGTCGTCGACACGGTCGTGCGCATTGCCGCGGGCATCGATGCCCTTCCGGAGATCCGGCTCCTGCGCTGCAACCCGGTCCTGGTGTCGACCACAGGCGCGGCGGTGCTTGGCGTTCGCTGTGAGATCGCGCTCGCTTCGGAGGCGTTGCTGCCTTCGCGAAGGCTTTGATGCGCGCACCCAAGGCCGCCATGGGTCGAGCTGTAGGGTCGTAGCAGGACCACGAGATCGAGGTGCACATGGGCGAGACCGGCCAAGCGCGGGCGGCTGCCGTCGAAGCGGTCGACGAACGGTGGCGGGCCGCCTGCCGGCGTGACCACGACGAAGTCGTAGGGCTTGAGCAGCTCCCCCTCTACTACTTCGCCGGCGTGTCCACCCATGACCTCCGTGAACGAACGCCCGAGCAGCTCTTCGGCGCGCTCCGCTCGCATTGGCGCTTCGCTGCGAGCCGGGCGCCCGGCCGGTCCCTCTTTCGCGCGTTCTCGCCCGAGATCGGCCGGCATGGCTGGGACTCGACGCATTCGGTACTCCAGATCGTGGCCGACGACATCCCATTCCTTGTCGATTCGGTGGGCATGGCGGCCCGCCGGCTGGCCCTCGGCATCGAGCTCGTCGTGCATCCTGTCCTGCGGGTCGCCCGCTCGATCGATGGCGCGGTCAGGTGGATCGGACCACCTACTGCCGGAGATGCACCGGATGATTCTCGGCTCGAGTCGTTCATGCACATCGAGTTCGAGCGCACGTCCGACGAGGGCGTGCTCGTGGCGCTGGAGCGCGAGGTCGAACGCACGTTGGCGAACGTACGAGCCAGCGTCGAAGACTGGCTATTGCTACGCGCCCGTACTGAGGAGTTGGCCGACGAGGTCCGCGCGCAGACCCAGCCGGGCACGTCCGAGGAGGATGTGGCCGAGGCAGCGGCGCTGCTCGACTGGATCCGTGACGACCACTTCGTGCTGCTGGGCGCAGCCGACTACACGATGGGTGTCGACGGGTTGGCGGTCGTCCCCGACTCGGGGCTCGGGGTGCTCCGTGCGGACATGCACCTCGATCTGCGGGCGACCGACGAGTGGGATCCCGCCGAGACACTCCTCGTCACCAAGAGCGAGGCGATGAGCCTCATCCACCGGCCCACGCACTACGACGTGATCGGCATCAAGCACTTTGCGCACGCGGATGGGCACGCAGACGCCGAACACCCTTCGGGCGCCGACTTCATCGTCGGCGAGCGCCGCCTGATCGGCCTCTTCACCAGCGAGGCGTACCTGTCCAGCCCGACGACGATCCCGCTGTTGCGGCGCAAGGTGGCGGCCGTTCTCGCCCGCTCCGGCTACTCGAGGAGCGGCCATGCCGGCAAGGAACTCAAGGCCGTCCTCGAGGGTTACCCCCGCGACGAGCTCTTCGCAGCCTCGGCCGATCAGCTCTTCGACACCGCGATGGGCGTGGTGCAGCTCCAAGAGCGGCGCCGGGTGCGGCTCTTCGCCCGCCGCGACGTCCATCGGCGGGTCTGGACCGCGCTCGTCTATCTGCCCCGCGACCGGTACTCGACAGACGTCCGCCGGCGAATCGAAGCGGCACTGTTACGCGGCTTCGGCGGGTTCTCGGCCGAATACACCACTGCCCTCACCGAGTCATCGCTGGCCCGGCTGCACTACGTGATCCACCTCTTCCCGTTGGCCGGCTTCGTCGACGTCGACCTGCCGCTGCTCGAGGAGCAGATCGCTGATGCGGCGAGATCGTGGGGCGACGGCCTTCACGACGCGCTCGTCGAGCAGTGCGGTGACGAGCACGGGCGCCTGCTCTTTGCCGCGTATGGGGAGGCGTTTCCGGCTGGCTACACCGCGGTCGTGGCTCCGAGGATGGCGGTCGCCGATGTGCTGCTGGTCGAGCGCATGCGGGCCGGCGGTGAGGTCCTCGTCCATGTGCAGGTGCCGCTGGACGTCGGGAACGGCCATGCTCGCCTCAAGGTCTTCGTGGCGACCTCGCAGATCGACCTTGCCGATCTGCTCCCGATGCTCGCGAACCTCGGCGTGAGGGTGTTGGACGAGACCGCGACCCAGTTGCAGCTCAACGACGGATCGGTCTGGATACACGACCTCGGTGTGACGGCCGATGGTGTCGACCTCGCAGCCGCCGGGGTCGATATGCGCCTTCACGAAGCATTCGTTGCGGTGTGGCGGGGCCGAGCGCGTGACGACGG
>JAYUDQ010000772.1:0-3066 GCA_043739745.1 Acidimicrobiia bacterium
CCGCATCGTCGGCCCGGGACACACCGACGGACGAGCCGAGGTTTGCAGGCTTCACGAACACCGGCCAGCCGAGTGTCGAGGCGACCTCAAAGGCAAACGTAACCCGGGCGGCCGCATCCGGCACGTCCCATCCGGCCCGCACCAGCCATCCCGCCTGGGGCAGACCGGCGGCCTTCAGCAAATCCTTGGCCACGCCCTTGTCCATGGCCACGGCCGAACCCAGGACCCCGGCACCGACGTAGGGCAGCCCGGCCAGTTCGAGCAAGCCCTGCATCGTGCCGTCCTCGCCGAAGGGCCCGTGCAGAATCGGGATGACCACGGGAAGTACATCGGACCGGTACCCGATTGGAGATCCGGGGAGCGCAAGCACAGCCGCCTGATCAACCGGGGCTCCGGCCGCCTCGACGCGGACCAACGACCGGTCCGCTCCCGCGAGGAGCGCCAGCGCCGAGTCGGAGAGCACCCATCCGCCCTCGTGGGTGATCCCGATGGGGGTGATGTCGTAGCGCGCCGGATCGAGCGCCCGCAGGACCGAGACGGCCGACGTACAGGACACCTCATGCTCGGCCGAGCGGCCGCCGAACAGCAGGATCACGCGCCGCCGCGTCGCCTGTTCAGCCACCGCTGATCGCTCGGTTGCCGACGATGATCGCCCGTATCCCGAGCCCCATGATGAACAGCCCGCCGAACCCGTAGAGCAGGTACAGCTTGTGCTTCAGCTGCTGGCGATAGGCGTAGAGGAAACCGACGGCGATGATGCCGACGAACCCGTAGAACATGTGGAACTGCACGGGCTTCAGCTTCTCCCGGTTCACCATCCAGACGCCGAGCATCACCTGGATGAACACGGAGACCTCAGCGGCCACCGTGAACCACCAAAGCGCCCGGGTCCGCAGCGCCGGCCACTTGTGCGCCCCGAGCGACCACACCCCGGCAAGCCCGTTGCCGATGATCATGACCCAGGCCCACGCCTTGTGGATCTGCAGAACGGAAGCCAGCACGGGCGCCGACGCTACTCAACAGGCGCTGCGCATCCCGACTGCACATCCCGACCGCATTCGCCTGCCGCTCGGCGCCCGATCCGCGCACCTCCGCCCTGGCGCCCGCGCACCTCCGCTCAGATCGCGTCGAGAACCGACGTATTTGGGGCGAGGTGCGCGGGCGTTCCGGTCGAGGTGCGCGGGCGCGGCTGGCACCTCGTCGCGATGACTGCCACGAACGAGGACGACCATGCCCAGACGCCTTGCCTTGACCGGACCAGCCGCTGCCGCGCACTGGGACCTCGACGGATTCCGAGACCGAGACTGGCCGCTGCGATGGTGCGCGCCGATCGGCACCGACAACGACGAGTCCGTGGTGCGCCTCCGCGCGTGGCAGCCACCGGCGATGTTCGGCGACCTCGCCGTCGCACCGATCGCCACCGTCCTGCGCCATCTCGGTCATGCCCTCGAACCGATCGCACGCTGGGTCGGCGACTCGTCGCCCATCGCCCCGATCGATCTCGTCGAGCTCGCTCTGGAACACGCGCTCCGCGATCGGAAGATCACACTGGCCGACTTGCGGCTGGCCGGCACCAGGGATCCTGCGGCACAGTTGCTTCGGCAGGTGCTGCAGCGGCGCCCAAAGGGAGAGCCACCCACCGAGAGCTATGCAGAGACGCGCGCCGTCCAACTCTTCCGGAGCCTCGAGATCGCCACTCCATGGCGTCAGGTTCCGATCCTCGACAACGGGCGTCTGCTGAACCGGTCCGACTTCGCCGTCCCGTACCGATTGGAGCGTCGTCCCGCCGTCATGCGCCCCGAGCATGGCCTGATCGTCGAGATCGACACCAAGGGCTTCCACGCGCGGTCGGCCGAGGACTTCGAGCGCGACGCCCGCCGGAACGCCACGTATGCCGCGCTCGGTTTCAACCTGCTCGTGATCACGGCCACCCAGATCGAACGCGAGCCACTCCGGGTCGCCAAGGCGCTGGCCTACCGCCGGAGGTGCGCGGGCGGCGAGACGCGCACACGACAAACGGGGACACAGCCGGAACCCGCCCCGCCACACACCCCGCCGCCGGTAACCTCACCGCCCATGCTGCGCCTCTCCACCACGTTCCTGCGGACCCTGCGAGACGACCCCAACGACGCCGAGGTGCCGAGCCATCGGCTCCTGGTCCGGGCCGGATACGTGCGCAGGGCTGCGCCGGGGATCTACTCGTGGCTGCCGCTCGGCCTGAAGGTGCTGCACAAGGTCGAGACCATCGTTCGCGAGGAGATGGAGAAGGCCGGCTTTCAGGAGGTCCGCTTCCCCGCGCTGCTTCCCCGCGAGCCCTACGAGCGCACCGGACGCTGGACGGACTACGGCGACGACATCTTCCGACTCAAGGACCGCCGCGACAACGACTACCTCCTCGGACCGACGCACGAGGAGATGTTCACCCTCATGGTCAAGGACCTCTACTCGTCGTACAAGGACCTGCCCCTGGTGCTGTTCCAGATCCAGACGAAGTACCGCGACGAGCCCCGGCCACGCGCCGGCATCCTGCGCGGCCGCGAGTTCCTGATGAAGGACTCGTACTCCTTCGACATCGACGACGACGGACTTGCGGCCAGCTACGCCCTCCATCGCCAGGTGTACACCGAGACGTTCCGGCGACTCGGACTCGACGTCGTCATCGTGAGCGCCATGTCCGGAGCCATGGGCGGTTCGGCCAGCGAGGAGTTCATCAACCCGTGCCCGGTGGGCGAGGACACGTTCATCCAGTGCCCGAGTTGCGGCTATGCGGCCAACGTCGAAGCAGTCGTCACGGTCGTGCCACCCGCTCTCGATTGGACCGACGCGCCTGCCGCCCGGGTCGAGAACACGCCCGACACGCCGACGATCGACACGCTCGTCGCGCTGGTCAACGAGCGCTTCCCCCGCACCGACCGGACCTGGGTCGCGGCCGACACCTTGAAGAACGTGATCGTCAACGTCCGCACCCCCGACGGCAAGCTCACGCCGCTCGCGATCGGCCTTCCCGGCGATCGCGAGGTCGACATGAAGAGGCTCGAAGCGCAGATCGCCCCTGGCCTCGTCGAG
>JAYUDQ010000773.1:0-3062 GCA_043739745.1 Acidimicrobiia bacterium
GCCTACCCGTCCACGTACTCGCATTCGCCCGCCGTGCTCGGCCAACTCGACCGGTTCGTGTCCATCAACTCGGCCGTCGAGGTCGACCTCAGCGGACAGGTGAACAGCGAGATGGTGAACGGCCGCCACATTGCGGGGGTCGGTGGCAGCGTGGATTACGTCGAGTCGGCGTTCCGCTCGTTCGGTGGGTTGCGCGTCATCGCCATGACGGCAACGGCGGCACGGGGCAAGGTGAGCCGGATCGTGGCGCAGCTCGATGCCGGCGTGCCTGTGACGATCTCCCGCACCGCGGTGGATGCGATCGTCACCGAGTACGGCGTCGCGCGGCTGCGTGGGCGCTCACTGTCGCAGCGGCGCGATGCGCTCATCGCCATTGCGCATCCGGACCACCGGGCGGGATTGGCCGGGTAGGTCACGCGGCCCTGGGGTCGAATGCCGCTGCGCGGCTTTCCCTCACGATGTCCGCGTGTCAACCGGCGTCCGCATTCGCCGCCGCCGCTGCTTCCCGTGCCTTAGTAAGATACGCGCGCATACGGAAAGTGCCAGGGGGAAGCGCACCGGCAGTACGCGCCGGCGCGAGCGCGTTCGACCACCAGGCGACGTCTTCGAGCAGGATTTGCAGTGCCGCCTCCGTTCCCGGATCCTTCGGTGCGCCGTCCTGGCCGAATGCCCCCGCGATGTTCGGGATCAGCACGGTGTTGCGCAACGGTGCCGCTTCGGACTCGATGGCGATCAGCATGAGATGCTCGACAGCCCGGGCTCCAGCTGCTGCGGCGACGCTGTAGCCGATGGCGGCGAAGGGCTTGTTGCGGAAAGCGAAGCTCAGGAAGATGCTGTCCATCGCGTTCTTGAGCACACCCGGCACGCTGTGGAGGTACTCGGGGGTGATGACGATGAAGGCGTCGGCCTCCTTCAGCTTCGTGTTCCACCGCTTCACGATGGGGTCCGAGTAGGTCGGGTCGGCGATGTTGCCGATCGTTCCCATGTGCTCCTGGAAGATCGGGAGCGGCCAGTCGCGGAGGTCGATCAGGTCGACGTCGAAGCCGCCCATCTCCTGCGCGCGTTTCACGACCCACGGTGCGATGCGCTCGCCGTTGCGGCTCTCACGGGTGGTGCCGAGGATGATCTGCAGCTTCGTCACGGTTGGTCCTCTTGTTGGGAGTCGGTGGCGCCGTTCCTATACCGTTCACGCCCGCGGCGGCAAGGCCCCGCAGCGGGAGCAACGGCGTGTTGGGTCGCAAGCGAACGCCCGGACGCGATACCTACAAGCACAATGCATCTATCGCAGTTGGCGTGCCCGCCCTCGGCTTTGCCCATCTCGCGGGAACTGTCATCAGCCTCGAACGGAGCGTGCCCCGGTACAGAAGGCTCTTCGACGCCGCGCCCACGCCGCTTCTCTGACACGAATCCGCGCACCTCGAGACTTGCCTCCGCGCACCTCGGCCCAAAGACGTGGGGAGCGACCGCGATTTGACCCGAGGTGCGCGGGCCGTTGCGCCGAGGTGCGCGGATCGGGCGAGTCCTCGCGGCCGCAGCCCAGCCCCATACCGACCTGATCGACGCAGGCCGAGCGTCGTCCGAACCGCTTGCCCATCTCCTCCTTGGCGCACTGATCCACGATGGTATGACGATCAGCCGTAGCCCGTCGCCCGAGTCTGAGCGTGCCGCAGTCGGGAAGGCGTTTCGGCGTCTGGTCGACGGACTTGCTGCACAGTGAGGGACACGTGCGCAGCGGCTCCCTGAGCGCGTTCGATACGCAGCCGTACGACGCCCGAAACACGTCCGACACGGAGGACGAGTCGACTGCGAATCGCCATGCTGCTGACCCCGAAAGATGTCGACAAGCTGCTGCTCTCCGTCGCCGCGATGGTCGCTCGCGACCGCATGGCACGCGGCGTGAAACTCAACTATCCCGAAGCGGTCGCGTTGCTCTCGTCGTTCGTGATGGAAGGTGCCCGCGACGGACGCACCGTCGCCGAACTGACGCGGTCGGGCCGAACCGTGCTCAGTCGCGATGACGAGCACCTCGACATGCTCATGGTGTGCCACCACCTGAATCCGGCCATTCCAGAAGACCTTGCCTTCGCCGAGAGCCGCATCCGCCCCTCGACGATCGCCGCCGAGGACTGGCTGCACGACATGGGCGCCATCTCCATCATCGGGTCCGACTCACAGGCGATGGGGCGCGTCGGCGAGGTCATCACGCGCACGTTCCAGACGGCGCACGTGATGAAGGACCGTCGCTGCGCGCTCGCTGGCGAACCTGTTGCGGGTGCGGACAACCTGCGGGCGCAGCGCTACGCCGCCAAGGTCACGATCAACCCGGCGATCGCCCACGGGTTGGATGACGAGGTCGGTTCCGTCGAGGTCGGCAAGCTGGCCGACCTCTGTCTCTGGAACCCGGCGTTCTTCGGCATCGGTCCCGCGGTCGTCCTGAAGGGTGGGCTCATCGCGTGGGCGTAGATGGGTGATGCGAACGCCTCGATCCCCACGCCGCAACCGATCATGGCGCGCCCGATGTTCGGCACATCGCCGTCGGTCGCACCCTTCTTGTCACTTGCGTTCGTCGCCCCGGCCGCGCTCGAGGACGGGCTCAGCGACCGGCTTGCGGTCCGGCGGCGGATCGCACCGGTGAAGAACATGCGCGGCGTGGCCAAGGCGTAGATGGCGATGAACGACGCCCGTCCGACCATCGAGGTCGACCCGCGCACGTTCGCCGTCCACATCGACGGTGTGCTCGTCACCGAGGACCCCGTGTCGACGTTGCCGCTCGCCCAGCGCTACTCGCTGTTCTGAGATGGGCTTCGTGCGCATTTGTCGCAGCCATGGGGGCCGGGGTCGGGGACGGGGGCGGGAGTGATGCCGGGCGGTGAGCTGCTCCTGCTGCTCGCCGACGGGCGCTTCCCGGGTGGCGGGTGCTGGCGATTGTGGCGGAGGCATCGACGATCGGAACGTTCGCCCGCTCGAAGCGGGCAAAGGTTCCGAAACTCGCGACACCGGCGGGGTACAGCTGGCCGTGTTGGGTGTTGGCCGTGTTGGCCGTGTTGGCCGTGTTGGCCGTG
>JAYUDQ010000774.1:0-3057 GCA_043739745.1 Acidimicrobiia bacterium
GTCGTGCATGCACCGTGTCGCCTGATCCCCGATGATCGGGCCGTGCGGTACACGTCACGGTCGCTGCTCGCGACCGAGGAGCAGCTCCTCGCCCAACTCGTCGGCGGCGTCGACGCCGGGGTCGGTGTCCTTGATCCGGTGGCGGTCGAACCGGCAATTGCGGGCTCGACGTTGGGTGCGGACCAGGCCGCAGTGATCCGGGTGTTGACGGCGGCTGGTGATCGCGTGGCAGTGATGGTCGGCCGGGCCGGGACCGGCAAGACCCACACTCTCGGCACCCTCCGCACCGTGTACGAAGCGTCCGGCTACACGGTCATCGGGTTAGCGCCGTCGGCGCGCGCCGCCCGCGAGTTGCACGACGGGTCCGGGATCGTGTCGACGACGATCGCCCGCCACCTCGTCGAACGGCGCGAGATCGACGCCTCCACGCTCGTGGTGGTCGATGAGGCCGGGATGGGCGGTGTTCGTGATCTCGCCGCTGTCATCGATCAAGTGACACGGGTCGGGGCCAAACTTGTCCTCGTCGGTGACCACCGGCAGCTCCCCGAAGTCTCCGCCGGCGGCGGTTTCCGGGCTGCGCTCGACACCCTCGACACCAGGGTTGTCGAGTTGACCGTCAACCGCCGACAGCAGCACGAGTGGGAACGCGGCGCACTCGACCAACTCCGTCACGGCGACGTCGCCACCGCGTTCGCCGCCTACCAAGACCACGAACGCGTCGTCCTCGCCGACGACCCGCATCAACTCCACACCCAGGCGATCAGCGACTGGCAGAAGCTGCGACGCACGGGTGACACGTTGATGCTCGCCGGGACCCGCGCCGAAGCCAACCTGTTGAACCGTGAGGCCCGCCAAATCCTCGCTGCAGCCGGCGAACTCGACCTCGACGGCGAGTTCGAGATCGGCGGCCGACTGTTCGCGCCGGGAGATCGGATCGTGTTGTGCCGCAACAGCCTCGGCCAACACCTCGCCAACGGCTACGACTTCGCGGTCGACAACGGGATGCTCGCCACCGTCACCGGGCTCGACCACGCCGGCTTCCATGTGCGGCTCGCTACCGGCGAGCAGGTGATTGTCGACCGAGGCTATGTCGAGCAGGGCTGGGTCGACCACGCGTACGCCCTGACGATCCACAAAGCCCAAGGAGTCACCTGCGACCACGTCCTCGTCGTCGGCCCCGCCGGCCTGTTCCGGGAAGGGATCTATGTTGCGCTGTCACGGGCCCGCTTGAGCGCCTGGATCTACGCCACCCACGCCCAAGCCTTCGAGCTCGACCAACGCCACGACACCGGCATCCCCCTCCCCGCCGAACACACCGATGATCTCGGGCACGATCTTCTCGCCCGGATGCATACCTCCGGTGCCAAGTCCCTCGTGACGATCAGCGACCCAGACGCCTCTCGCGTCGCCGAACTGGCCACGAACATCGCCGCCCACGAGTTGCTCCAGCGGGCCAAGGACGCTTGCGAGGCCGAGCAGATGGTGGGTGTCGTCGACCCTGGCGAACTGCGCGCCGCGTACGACCGCGCCGTCGCCACCCGGACTCATCTCGACGAAGGCCGCCGGGTGCGCGCCCTGGATCGCGACAACGTCGGCCACGTCCTCACCATCGACGACACCGCCGGCACCTGTGTCGTCCACTTCGACAACGATCGCGGACACAGCGCCCACAAGATCATGTCGTGGGATCAACTGGTCGTCATCGACCATCCTGACGTTGTGGTTACTTCGGCCGCGACAGCGGCGCTCGCAGTCCTCGCTGACGCGGTCGCCGATGCCGTGCAGGACTGGGAGTTCGAGCTGTCTGCGTACGGCATCGAACCTGGCGACGCCGACCTCTACCGGCGAGCGCTTCACGTCGCCGTTGACCGTGCCACCCACCTACTCCGGGCCGACCAACCCGACTGGCTGAACACCTGGCTCGGCCCCCGACCCGCCGACCCGCCCGGTGCCGCCGTCTGGGACGACGCCACCACCCGCATCGCCCACCACCGACTCCTCCACAACGTCGACGACACCGAACCCGGTCTCGGATCCCGCCCCGGCGACGCCGACGCCGACGCCGCCACGCAGTGGCAGCGGCTGATGCTGCGGATCCTCGAGGACCGCTGCTGGCTCACCAACCGACACAAAGCACCCGTCGAACCGCTCACAGTCCGCTCCGCCGGCGAGCTCATCGAACGACGAACCGAACTCGAGCGGCTGACCGCCACCGCGCCGGCCGATCAACGCGACCTCATCGAACGGATCACCCACGCCGACATCGACCCGGCAGACCTTCTGCCGCGGCTCCTCGACGCGACCCGCGTCCAAGACGCACGTCGCGCCTGGATCATCGCCAACTGGCCCCACATCGTCGAACTCGAACAGATCAGTACCCTGATCGCTGCCCAACCGGCCCTCGCCCACTGGCCCCAAGCACAAACCGACCCGGTCAGTGATGTCCTCGATCAGCTCCGTCTCTTCGCCCCCGATCTCGATCGCCGCGAGGAACGGACCCTCGCCGAACTCGACCGGCAAGCAGCCGAGATGGACCCGGTGCGCCGGCTCGAAGCCCGGCGAGACCAGCTCCAACGACTCGCCCACCAAACCGTGTCATCAGCCGACCAGGAAGCACTCCACCAAGAACTCGTCACCCTCGGTGCCGAGCTGCGCCAAGCACGGCGGGAACGAGCCGTTGAACAAGTCTTCGACAGATACCTGCCCAACCCGATCGACGACGCCCGCGCTACCCGGATCACTACCCGGATTACTACCCTTGCCCACGACGTTCTCACAACCCCACCCGCCTGGCTCATCGACCATGTACTTGACTTGCGCGACAACCACCAGCTCACAAGTGTGGACCACGTCGAGCTGGCGACGCGGATCATCCAGGTAGCAGCGCACCTCGAACTCCACGGCCAACTACCGGCAACCTGGCCGGCACCAACACCACCCGCCGTGGAACTTCCCCAGTCATGCATCGAACTCGGGTACTGATCCGTGACATCACGGGTAGACGCTGTTCTGATGTCCACCCAATCACTGACGAACTACGCCGCGCTGACGGAGCGT
>JAYUDQ010000775.1:0-18234 GCA_043739745.1 Acidimicrobiia bacterium
GGCCCGCCTCGCGGCGGGCCCTTCAAGCTTGTTCACCGCCATGAGGCGGAAACGGTGGAATGGAGTTAGGCGATGCCGGCTGCGGTGCACTTGGCGGCGATGTCGCCGGTGCACAGGTCGGCCTTGGTGACGAACCCGTCGGCGACGACGTCCTTCACGTTCTCCTTGTAGACCGGCGTGATGGAGGCCTGGAGATAGGGGATGTCGGCCGTCTTGTTGTTGATGGTCGCGTTGGCGATGGTCTTGAGGTCTGTCCCGGCGAGGAGCGCGGCGGCGGCCTTGACGGCACCTTCGGCTTCGGCCTTGACAGGCTTGTAGACAGTCATGCACTGCGTGCCATTGAGGATGGCGGCGAGGCCGTCACGTGTGGCGTCCTGGCCGGTTGTCGGCAGGGTGAGGCCATTCTTCGTGAGAACGGCCTGAGCCGCAAGCGAGAGGCCGTCGTTGGCGGCGAGGACGCCATCGATCTTGCCGCCGGCGGCGGTCAGGAGCTGCTCGAAGATCTGGCCGCCCTTGACGTTGTCCCAATCCGGAACGGCCTGCGAGCCGGCGATCTTGATGTCGCCTGCGGCAACGGCAGCCTTGATGGCTTCGTCCTGGCCCTGCTTGAACAGGGTGGCGTTGTTGTCGGTCGGCGAGCCGCTGAGCTGGATGATGCTGGCCGGCTTCTTGGCACCGAGGCACTTGATCATGCCCTCGCCCTGGGCCTTGCCCACGGCGACGTTGTCGAAGCTGACGTACACATCAGCTGCGCCGCCAAGCGTCAGGCGGTCGTAGTCGATGTTCTTGACACCGGCGGCTGCGGCCTTCTTCTGGATCGCTGCACCCGACTCGGAGTCGAGGTCGACGATGGCCAGGACCTTGACGCCGCTGGTGATCATCTGGTCGGCGATGGTGGCCATGTTGGCCTTGTCGCCCTCGGCGTTCTGGATCAGGCACTCGATGCCGGCAGCCTTGCAGGCAGCTTCGATCATCGGGCGGTCGAAGGACTCCCAGCGAACCGAAGACTTCGAGTCCGGAAGGATGAAGCCGGCCTTTCCGCCTGCCGCTGCGGCAGCAGCGGCGGTGGTGTCGGCAGCGGCGGCTGCGGTGGTGTCCGCAGCGGCGGTGGTGTCGGCAGCGGCGGCTGCGGTGGTGTCGGCAGCGGCGGTGGTGGCGGCAGCGGCGGCAGCGGTGGTCTCGGCAGGCGCAGCCGTGGTGTCGGCCACCTTGTCCTTGCTGCAACCGACCGCAATCAATGAGAGCGTGCTCAAAAGCAGCGCGGCAGTCTTCAGGCTCTTCTTCATGTGTGCGTTGGATCTCCCCTACTGGTGCCAGGCTCGGAAGTGGCCTGGCAGGACGCAACCCCGCACCCTAGGGGAAAGCAGCCCGTAGCACACGGCGTTCCGAAGGTGAACCGGGTCAATACCCCACGACCTGCGCCGTTGCCATGTTCCGCTTGCGTCCGGCCCGGAAAACGTGGACAATTACATCTCTGTAATTCCACCGATGCAAGCATGGCGTCTGCTAGGGCGCTTGCAACCCATCTCGAGGTCGAAAGTCAATGGACGGTCAATGAGCAAAGCAGGAGAGAGCCGAGTGGGCGACCCGGCCATCGCCGCACGGGGCTTCAGCGGTCCCGAGGTGGAGATCCGTTCTTGGCAGAGCCGGGCGAACTGCATGGGCGTCGATCCCGAGCTGTTCTTTCCGGAGCGCGGCGCCTCTACCCGAGAGGCGAAAGAGGTCTGTCGTGGGTGCGTCGTGCGCTCCGACTGCCTCGAATACGCGCTTGCCAACGGAGAGAAGTTCGGTATCTGGGGCGGCCTCAGCGAACGGGAGCGGCGCAAGGTCCGACGCTCGCGAGCGCTGGCCCGCCGGACCACCGGGGCCGCAACGGCCTGACGGCCGCGTCATCGCTCGGGCGAACCACGACCCGCCCGGTCGGTCACTGATGGCGCGAGCTCCACGGCGCCGCGGTGAGAACCTTCCCCGTCGAAGCCCGCCGAGCGCGGGCTTCGACTGCGTCATAGGGGGCTGTTGGCCATGTCCGGCAGGAGTCCGAAAAGTGGAGGACGGGCGAGCGGGTAGCATCCAGGTCATGAACCTCGGTGCTCCAGAGATCATCGGCATCCTCATCATCGTCTTGTTGCTGTTCGGATCGACGAAGCTCCCCAAGCTCGCCCGTTCGCTCGGCGAGGCGTCGAAGGAATTCAAGAAGGGCGTTGACGAAGGGCAGAAGGACGACTCCAAGGAGTCGGGCGACAAGCCCAGTAGCTGACGCGGCCAGCGAACTCTGTTCGCAAATGCGTCGCTCCACTTGACCCGCGCACTCGGAGGCGTTTCAGCCCCGGGTGCATAGGGCGCGGCGCAATCTGCCGGGCTTCTCTCCCAGATTCGTCACCCGCCGCCGTGTCGTTTCCGTTTTCCTGAAAGGCTGTTCCGTGTCCTCGCCCTCGTCCCCGTCCGCACTCCCCGGTGAAGCCCGTGGGCACATCCGCGTCGTCTACCTCGGCCCGGTCGCGCCTCATTGGGACGTTCAGAGCGCCTACGGCGATCGGAGCCTGATCGAGGAGTTCCGCTCCCGGACACTTGCGCGTCTCCAACTCATTCCCCGCCATGACCCGCAGTTCCGCCGCAACCATGATCGCGTCGTCCATGATGCCGAACGTGAAGCGATCGAGCTCGAGTGGGATTTCGGCATGGGCGTGGTCAGCGCGTAGGTCCGACCGGCGCCCCGCAGTGGCTGAGCGCCGTGATTGACGCGAGCCAAGCCATGCGGGCCGCGATCTTGCCCACCACGGCAGATGCGGGCGCGCTCAGCGACTACGCCTCGAAGTACCTGAACCGCGAGCTCTCCTGGCTCGATTTCAACGGCCGCGTCCTCGCCATGGCCGCAGACCCCTCCGTCCCGCTCCTGGAGCGAGTTAAGTTCTGCGCAATCTTTGCCGGCAACCTCGACGAGTTCTACGAAGTCCGGGTGGCCGGCCTCAAGGATCAGGTGGCGGCGAACATCACGCAGCGATCACCCGACGGGCTTCGCCCGGCCGCGCAGCTCTCGCTGATCAGCGAAGTCGTGCGTGAGTTGGTGCAAGAGCACAGCCAGTCTTTCGCCATGCTGGTCGCCCTTCTCGCGGCCGAACGCATCGAGATCGTGGGATGGGCGGACCTTTCGGAACAAGATCGGTTCTCGCTCGATGGAGTGTTCCTCGACGGCATCTTCCCGGTCCTCACACCGCTCGCGGTCGACCCCGGCCATCCGTTCCCCTACATCTCGAACCTGTCGCTCAACCTTGCCACCCTGGTGCGTGATCCCGTCACGGGCGAACGCCGCTTCGCCCGGGTGAAGGTTCCTCCGCTGCTGCCTCGCTTCGTGGGCCTTCCCGACGGTCAGCGGTGGCTGCCGCTGGAGGAGCTGATCGCGGCCGAGCTGGCCTTGCTGTTCCCAGGGATGGTGATCGAAGGGGCGTACGCGTTCCGGGTGACCCGCAACGCCGACCTCACCGTCGAAGAAGAGGACGCTGACGACCTGCTCGAAGCGGTCGAGACCGAGCTTCGGCGGCGCCGCTTCGGCAAAGCGGTGAGACTTGAGGTCGCCGTCGACATGCCGGACGACGTGGTGGCGGTTTTGATCGACGAGCTCGAGCTCGAGGCTGATGACCTGCTGCGGGTCGATGGGCCGCTCGACCTCACAGGGTTGTGGTCGCTCATCGGTCTCGATCGACCTGACCTCAAGGACGAACCGTGGGTACCGCGCACACAGGTCCGGCTCCAAGAGGATCCCGATGCCCCACTCGACCTGTTCGGTGTGATCCGTGCCGGCGACCTTCTCGTGCACCACCCGTACGACTCGTTCACGACGTCGGTCGAGCGTTTCATCCAGCACGCCGCAACCGACCCCGACGTGCTCACCATCAAGCTCACCCTCTACCGCACATCGGGCGGCTCGCCCGTCGTCACTGCGCTCATAGACGCGGCAGAGCGGGGCAAGCAGGTCGCTGCCCTGGTCGAGTTGAAGGCACGCTTCGACGAGCAGGCCAACATCGCCTGGGCCCGCAAGCTGGAAGAGGCAGGCGTCCATGTCGTCTACGGCCTTGTCGGGCTGAAGACCCATACGAAGGTGTCGCTTGTGGTCCGCGCCGAGGCTGACGGTCTCCGGAGATATGCACACGTAGCAACCGGCAACTACAACTCCACCACGGCGCGCATCTACGAGGACATCGGCCTCTTCTCGGCGTCACCCGAGCTCGGCCAGGACCTCACCAAGCTGTTCAACGGGCTCACCGGCTACAGCCGTCCGCTCGACTACCAGAAGCTCATCGTGGCCCCGAACGGCCTGCGCGAGCGGGTTCTCAAGCTGATCCGCAACGAGATGCCGACGTCGGCGCGGCCTGCCGGGGCCATCGTCATGAAGATGAACAGCCTCGTCGATCAGGCCGTCATCGATGCGCTCTACGAAGCATCTCAGGCGGGTGTCCGCGTGGACCTGATCATCCGCGGCATCTGCTGTGTCCGGCCGGGTGTCGTCGGCCTCTCCGAGAACATACGTACGCGTAGCGTCGTCGGTCGCTTCCTCGAGCACTCCCGCGTTTGGCGGTTCTCGAACGGCGATGGTGATGGTAAGCCCGCATACTTCATCGGTTCGGCGGACATCATGCCTCGCAACCTCGACCGTCGCATCGAAGCGGTGATGCCCATCGAGGACCCCCGCCTTCGGCTGCAGCTCGATGACATGATCGCCGTGCTGCTGGCCGACAACGTCCTGGCGTGGACACTCGACGAGGCTGGTCGCTGGTCGCGCTGCACCGTGCCCCCCGGTGACGATGCGGTGAACGCGCACGAGCTGTTCGGGGAGCGAGCGATCGCGCGGGCGCTGCACGATGCCGACCAGCCAGTGCGAAACGAGCCGTCGCGAACGGAGCCGTCGCGAACGGAGCCGCCGCGAACGGAGGCGGTCGTTTCCGATCCGGCCGACGGGCTTCGCACACCCCTGCCGGTCGATTCACTATGACGGTGTTCCTCGTCCGTCACGCCCAAGCCGGCTCGCGCAAGGGGTTCGACGGAGACGATCGGGCCCGACCGCTCACGTCCGAAGGCCGTCATCAGTCCTCGGACATCGCAGGAATCCTCGCCGACATGGGCGCCACCCGGACGTTGTCGAGCCCGTATCGGCGCTGCATCGAGACGATTGCGCCTGCTGCGGCGGCTCTGGGCCTGCATGTGGAGGTCGACGAACGCCTGGCCGAAGGTTCGACAGACGGTGCCATCGCGCTGGTCCGTAGCCTCTCCCGAAGCGGTGCGGCGATCTGCAGCCACGGCGACATCATCCCGGCGATCCTGGAGATGGTGGATCGAGAGGATGCGGTCGAACTCGGTCGTGAGCCGCGTTGCCAGAAGGGCTCGATCTGGATACTCGAACCCGATCCGGGACTGCCCGGCCGCTTCGCCACCGCGGTGTACGTCCCCCCGCCGCGGTAGCGGACCAGAACACTCCGGCCAAGACTTCGGGCTCCGTTCACCTCGCGTTCGCCGTGAAGCAGGCGGCCGCTCCTAGAGTCGAAGCCGCATGTCCACCGCCAGCGCCGCCGCCCTCGTGATCGCCGCAGCGGGAGTCGTTGCACTGGCCGTGGCCCTCGTGCGATCGCGGTCCCGGGAACTCGCCCTGCGCTCCGCCGTGGCCGAACACGTGGAAGCCTTTGGCGGAACGCGGGAGTCGGGGGCCGGATCATCCGGTACGCAGTTGGGCCCCGCCACGACGGACCAGGCCGTGACCATGCTCGGCCGGTTGGGTTCCGCGATCGATGCGCGTCATGCGGCCGACGACCGCCAACGCCGCCTGATGGTGGGTGCGGTGGAGCGGATCCGACCGCAGATGTTCCTCGCCGACGCCGTCGGCGCGGAGCTGTTCCGCAACGCACCCGGCGCGACGGTAGGCACGGGTGAGGGTGACGCCATCCTCGAGGGTGCGGTTCGGGAGTTGCTGAAGAAGGCGGCGACCGGGCTGCTGGTCGAACAGGAGCTGAACCTGGCCGGCCCGCCCCGCAGGGACTTCATCCTCCGCGCCTTCCCGGTCGAGCACAGCGGAGAACGGTTCGGGTCCGTCGCCATCGCCGACGACGTCACTGAGCTACGCCGGATCGAGCGGGTCCGACGCGATTTCGTCTCGAACATCAGCCATGAGCTGCGGACCCCCCTAGGCGCGTTGGCGGTGCTGGCCGAAGCGGCATCGATGGAGACCGATGCCGACACCCTGCAGCGTTTGACGGGCCGCATGGAGTACGAGGCCCACCGCCTCACGGCGATGGTCGATGACGTCCTCGCCCTGAGCCGCGTGGAGGGCGAAAGCCTGCAGGAACCGGAGGTGATCGAGATCGACCGGGTCGTCAGCGAGGCCATCGGACGGGCGGCATCGAGCGCAGCCCAGCGACAGTTGACGGTCGAGACGGCACCGATCGATCCGACGCTGCGGGTGCGCGGCGATCGGCTGCAGCTGGTATCTGCGGTCCACAACCTGATCGAAAATGCGCTGAAGTACTCCGACAAGGGAGAACCCGTGCGGGTGTCGGCCCGTCGGACCGACGACCCCGCCCATGTTCGGGAACTTGTCGAGATCCTGGTCGTCGACCGTGGCATCGGTATCCCGGCCCGCGATCGCGAGCGGATCTTCGAGCGGTTCTACCGGGTCGACCGGGCTCGGGCCCGAGATACGGGCGGCACCGGACTGGGGCTGGCAATCGTGCGCCACGTCGCGGTCAACCACAACGGCGAAGTCTTGGTGGACTCGATCGAGGGTGAAGGCTCGACGTTCGTGCTTCGCCTTCCCTCGGTGCGACTCGATGGCGGCGGCGACCAGTCCACGGAAACGTCCACACGGCAGCAACTGCGCCCCAAGGCGCGGGACGAGATGAACGAGGAATTCCGATGAGCGACGGTATGCAGACGATCATGATCGTGGAGGATGAGGAGTCCTTCGTCGAAGCGCTGACGGTCGGCCTGCGGCGTGAGGGATTCCGGGTGCTGGTGGCTCGTGACGGCGCCGAGGCGATCGCCATGTTCGAGACGGGCCGGCCCGACCTCGTGCTCCTCGACGTGATGCTGCCTCGCGTGAGCGGTATCGACGTCTGTCGTCACATCCGGGGCCTCGGGGGTGTGCTCGGGTCCGTGCCCATCATCATGGTGACGGCGAAGTCAGGTGAGATCGATACGGTGGTCGGGCTAGAGGTGGGCGCCGACGACTACATCACCAAGCCATACCGGCTGCGAGAGGTGATCGCACGCATCCGCGCGGTGCTCCGGCGGGTTCCGGTGCGCGAGTCCGACGAGGACGCCGAGGCGCTCGACGTGGGTGACGTGCACCTTGATCCGGCGAGCCATGAGGTCTCGATCCGGGGAGTCGCAGTTTCGCTCCCGCTCAAGGAGTTCGAGCTCTTGCAGCTCCTCCTCGAGAACGCCGGTCGGGTGCTCACCCGTGACGTCCTCATCGACCGCGTGTGGGGCCCGCACTATGTCGGCGATACGAAGACCCTCGACGTCCACATCAAGCGGCTGAGGGCGAAGGTCGAGATCGACCCGGCAAATCCGTCGCGGCTCGTGACCATCCGAGGACTCGGCTACAAGTTCGAACGGTAGACGGCTCGGCGGGGGCCGACCGCCACTGCCGCCCCATACACTCGGCCTATGCCCGAGCCGAGGGGGAAGCCGCAACCGCAGAGCGCCGCCGGCGACTCCGGTTGGCGCGACCTGCGCGGCCCACAGGGTTTCTCGCCAGGCGCATACCACCTGCCCGACACGCCGTTCGCCCGGCTCGGCGTGGCCCACGCAGCAGCCGCAGCAGGCGATGCGCTCGTCACCATCGCGCTCGCGAAGACCTTGTTCTTCGTGTCGCCGAACGAGGCCCGCGGCAAGGTCATCCTCTACCTGATTCTGACGCTGGCCCCGTTCGCCGTCGTGTCCCCGTTCATCGGCCCGCTCATCGACCGGTTCAAGGATCAGCGCCGCTGGGTGGTGGTTGCCACCACCGCCATGCGAGCGGTGCTGTGCCTGCTGATGGCCCAGGACGTGACGAGCCTCCGGCTCTTCCCTGAGGCATTCGTCGCGCTCGTGCTCAGCAAGGGATACGCGGTTGCCCGTAGCTCGCTCGTCCCGACAGTGGTCTCCGATCAGCGCGAACTGGTACGGGCCAACTCGCGACTTTCGCTGATCGGAGGCATCGCCGGTTTCGCCATCGCCATCCCCGGCGGGCTCCTGAGCTCGATCCCGCATCTCGGCGCGCCGTGGGTGCTCGGCCTCGCCTTCTTCGTGTTCGGGGCCAGTGCCGCCGCAGCCAGGCGCATCCAGACCCTTGCCGATCTGCCCGACGGAATGGTGCGGACCGCCGACGGTCGACTTGCCCTCCCTGCAGGGTCCGTGAACCGGACCTGTGACCGGCCTGAGCCGGGGACGGCGAGGCCCAAGCCCGGAGCCAACACGTCGGGCACACCGAGGCGTCCGCTGTTCGCGACGAACCAGCATCCGCTCACACTCCTGCGTCTCGCTACGGTGGCGATGTCGGTGCAGCGCGGTCTCGTCGGCATGGTGACGTTCCTCGTCGCGTTCACCCTCAAGCGCGAAGGGGGTTCCACCGGCTGGCTCGGTCTGATGGGTGCCGCGGGCCTCGGCGGTGGTCTCCTGGGTGCCGCCCTCGCGCCGAAGCTGCGGGACCGCATCAGCGAGGAACGCATCCTCGTGGCCTCGCTGTTCTTCGTCGGTCTGTCGACGGCGATGGCGACGGTGCGCAGCGGCCGACCCGGCGCGGCCTGGGTCGCGTTCGCGGTCGGACTCGCCGCCGGCGTGTCCCGACTGGCGTTCGACTCGCTGGTCCAGCGCGACTCCGGCGATCACGAGCGCGGCGCGATGTTCGCCCGCTACGAGACCCGGTTCCAGCTCGCGTGGGTGCTGGGAGCGCTCATTCCCGTCGTCTTCCCAATCTCGCGCTTCGTCGGATTCGGGGTGATGACGCTCATCGCGGCGGCTGCGATTGCGGTGCAGATCGGGGGCGAGAACGCCCTGCACAAGATCGATGCGACCGTGGCCGCCGGGGCACAGCGGTGGCGGAACCCCGATCGGCCGGCAGCCGAGGATTGGGCCGACGGCAACCTCGAGCCCTAGTCGTGTGTCGCCTTCGCCGGGAGGTCACTGCCCGTCGAGGCCGAGGCGGGCCAGCCACAGGCCCGGTGCTTCCAGCTCGTTGCGGGTCGGCAGATGGTCGGGCTCGGACCACAGGACGGAGAGGGTGTCGCTGCCGGCGCGTTGGATGACACCACCGACGAATGCCACCCCGAGGTCGTACTGCTCCTGGTCGAGCGAGAGCCCGAGCATCTCTCCCGCCAGTCGTTCTCCCTCGCCGGCTTCGATCCTGCGTCGTTTCCACGCTTCCATCACCATGCGGTTGTCGCCGAGGAGCCGGGCCCCGGCCACGGCGACGACGTGTTCGACATAGCCGACAATCGTGGCCACGAGCACGTTGATCCGGGCCCGAATGGCACGCTGCTCCGAGGACTCGATTGCTCCGAGCAGCTCTCGCGGGTTCGCGAACATTCGCTCCATGGAGGACGGATCCGATGGGTCGAACCCGCCCAGACCACCGAGTTGTTCGGCGAGTTGACTGGGGTCGAAGCGGTACGCACCGGCGTACTCGGCGAGCATGGCGCTCAGGTGGAGGCGCACGTGCGCGATGCCGAAGACGGCGTGCACCGTCAGCTCGGCCAGGCAGACATGCATCCGGGCCGTTTCGAGAGGGATGGTCCACTCGGCTGCGAACGCTTCGATGTTGACCGGGACGAATCCGATCGTGTCGCCGCTCGGCCGCGGGATCGGCAGGTCGTACGTGGCCAGGCTGGTCTGGGCCAGCTGCCCGACCAACGACCCGACCTGGAGGCTGAGCATCATCGGCCCAAGAAGCTGACTCAGCATCGCGAACGGATCGGACGGATTGGCGGGGTCGCTGCTGGCACCTTGGTTGGCCATCGACGCGGCAAGCTTCTCGAACAGTGGTCGGTGGTCCTGCAGCGACTGTGCGGCCCAAGTGGCACGGGTGTGGGTGACGACCGTGACGCCACGAGCGGACACGACGAGACCTGTGGCCTCGTTCACATGCGGTTCGGCGATCCGGCACAGCTCTTCCAGGCGGATGCGCTCGATCGGGTCGAGGGCGGTTTCGACCTGGCCGCCTGCAGCTGACCAGATCGCGACCTGACGGGCCGCGTCCCAGTTGAGGGGCCCCTGCGAGGCGGCCATGCGCAACACTTCGCCGAACATGCCGCCGAGCGCGCCCAGTCCACCGAGACCCGAATTGGCACCGAGGTTCCCGAGATCGCCGAGTCCGAGGTTGCGCAGCACCGCCAGCGGATCGTCGTTGGACGACGGGGACGCAGCCGGTGCAGGGGCGCCGGTCGGGCCGGCGATGTCGTCCTGCCCGGCAAACGGATCGCCGGGGAAGGGGTCGGGAGGCAGCTCGTCATCGCCCGGGCGTTCGGTGCTCATGGCAGAGAGTCTGGCGCGCCCTCGTGGGAATGCGGTGAGGGCGGTTGCACAACGACGGACATGGCAAGCTCCACCCAATGGCATGCGTGGCGATCACCGGGGTGTCGGGTGCGCTGGGCCGCCGGGTGGTCGCGCAGCTTGCCGAGCGGGCCGACTGGGACGTCATCGGCGTCGACATCGCACCGTTCCCGGCCGGTGTGGCGAAGCCCCGGCGCTTCATCGTGCACCAGGTCGATCTCCGGTCGGTCGATCTACGACGAGTCCTTCGAGGTGTCGACGTCGTGGTCCACCTCGCCACGTTCGACCGTGACACCGGGGATGTCCACCGTGATGACGACGCCGTCACCCGCAAAGTGCTCGAAGCGGCCGAGGCGAACGGTGTGCAGTCGCTCGTGGTGCTGTCGAGCGCTGCCGTCTACGGCGCCCATCCCGACAATCCCGTCCCGATGACCGAAGCCTCGCCGTTGCGGCCGAATCCGGGTTTCCGCTATGCCTCGGACAAGATCGATCTCGAGGATGCCGTCAATAAATGGCGCCGCAGCAATCCAGCCAGTGCCGTCGCCGTGCTGCGGCCCGCGCCGACCATGGGCGACCCCGATGCGCAGGCCTGGCTGGCCGGTGCCGTCCGGCCGAGCTTCATCGACCGGGTCAGCCAACCGCTGCCGTCGATGCAGTTCGTGCACGTCGAGGATGTCGCAAGCGCTGTCGTGCATGCCGTCGAGCATCGACTCGACGGTTCCTACAACGTCGGGCCGACAGACTGGATCGGCGGCGACGAGGCTCCCGAGCTGCTGGGCCCTGCGTTCCGTTTTCCGCTCCCGGTCTGGGCCGTCGACGTCGCCAATCGTCTGGCGAGGCTGAAGCCGGGCCGCCGTCCTGCGGGTGCCATGCCCTACAGCCGCTCGCCGTGGGTCGTTGCTGTCGACCGCTTGCGGGCCACGGGCTGGTCGCCGCAGAGCACGAGTGCCGAGGCCTTCGTCGCCAGCGAGCGACCGTCGGCCGCCTCGCGTTTCGGGGCCCGTCACCGCCAGGAGGTGACGCTCGGGATCGTGGCGACGGCCGGCATCGCGGTCATCGGCACGGCCGGGTGGCTGATCACCCGAAGCCGGCGACGCCGTCGCGGCGGCAGGTGACGCCCGGATATCAGCTGTCCGGTCGCCCAACCGGTCGGCGACCACTTAGCATGCCCGTCGTGGCGACCGACGTGGCTTCCTTCCCTGCATCGCCCCTTGGCGATGACTGGTGTGCGCTCACGGAACTGCCGCTTTCGGTCGGCGAGGTCTACGACTGGGCGGTGCGCCCGGACTGCGGTGCCGTGGTCGTCTTCAGTGGAACCGTCCGCGATCATGCCGACGGCCGCACCGGCGTCTCGTTGCTGGAGTACGAGGCGTACGAAGCGCAAGTCGTTCCCCGGCTCGAGGCAATCGTGGCCGACATCCGCAAACGCTGGCCGACGGTGGGCCGCGTTGCGCTGCTGCACCGCATTGGACCGCTGCAGCTCGCGGATTCGTCCGTGCTCGTCGTTGTCTCGTCGCCGCACCGGCCAGAAGCCTTCGAAGCGGCCCGCCATGGCATCGATGTGCTGAAGGCGACTGTGCCGATCTGGAAGCGTGAGCACTGGGATGGCGGCGTGGACTGGGGGCTGGCTGCGACCGAGGTCGGCTCCGTCGATGATCTGTCCGACCGTCCCCTCGAAGATCGAATGGCTGCCGTGGCCCTTTCTGAACGGGTGAGCTCATGAGCGCGCTCGTATGGCTCATCGTCCCGGCGTTGGTGATCGTGTCGGTCGTGTCGCTGAAGGTGTGGCGCGACCGTCGCCCGAGCTCGCTCGAAGCCGGCATGAAGGAGTTCCAACGAGGTCTCGAAGCCCTCGACCCCGCGAACGATCCGTTGAAGCGGGCCCGCAATGTGCGCGATGCCCGCGACGACCGATCCGGGAGGTAGTGCGCTGGCACGCGACCTCGCCATCGATCTCGGCACCGCCAACACGCTCGTCTACGCGAAAGGCGAGGGGATCGTCCTGAACGAGCCCAGCGTCATCGCCCTCAACAACATCAGCCATGAAGTGCTGGCGATGGGGCGCGACGCGTGGCAGATGGTCGGTCGTACGCCCGGGTACATCGAGGCGGTTCGCCCCCTCCGTCAGGGAGCGATCACCGACTACGACATCACCCAGCGCATGATCCGCCTCCTCCTGCAACGCGTGGGCGTGAGTCGGCTGAACCGGCCGAAGGTGCTCATCTGCGTTCCCTCGGCCATCACCGAGGTCGAGAAGCGCGCCGTCACGGAGGCGGCCCGACGGGCCGGCGCGGCACAGGCCCAGCTCATCGACCAGCCAATGGCCGCAGCCATCGGTGCCGGCCTGCCCGTGCACGAACCCATCGGCTCGATGGTGGTCGACATCGGCGGCGGCACGAGCGAGACGGCGCTCATCTCGCTCGGCGGCACTGTGGCACTGGAGGCGATCCGCGTCGGCGGCTTCGACTTCGACGCGGCCATCCAGACCTTCATCCGACGCGAGCACGGCATTGCAATCGGTGAGCGCACGGCCGAGGAGATCAAGATCGCCGTCGGCTCGGCTGCGCCGACAGTGGACGAGTTCCGGGTCGAGGTGCGCGGTCGGGAGATCATGAGCGGCCTGCCGAAGACGATCATCCTCACCCCGGGTGAGGTGCGCCACGCGATCGAGGATCTCGTCAACTCCATCTGCAAGTCGGTGGTGGCCTGCCTCGGCCTGGCCCCGGCAGAGTTGGCGCAGGACGTCATCCGCCAGGGCATTCATCTCGTCGGCGGCGGGGGTTTGCTGCGAGGCCTTGATCAGCGCCTGTCACGGGCGACCGGCGTCCCGGTGTATGTGGTCGACGCGCCGCTGGAATGTGTCGTATTGGGGGCGGGCCGGTGCATCGAGAACTACGAGGTGCTCAGCCATCTGTTCATGAACAGCAGCCGCTGATCAGCCGCTGAGCATCCCGCTCCGCCGTCAGCTGAGGTCTTCGGCGGCCTGGCGCACCTGCCAGTCGCGGTCGGCACGGGCGAGCGCAAGAGCGGCGTCGACTTCGGGGCCCTCGAAGGCAGCGAGCGCGATGACCGCTCGGCGGCGGACCGTGGCCTTGTCGCTCGTTGCCTTGAGCACCGCAGCCAGCCCGCCGGGCGCGCCGATGCTGCCGAGTGCGGCCACGGCGGCTTCCCGGACGAGCGCGTCGGCATGCAAAGTCGCAGCCGATGAGAGTGCGGCGATCACCTGCCCGGCCGAGGCGGGGTCGGCGTTCTCATGGCGTTCGCCGAGCGCCCATGCGGCGACTTCTGCGACCACGTCAGCGCCGTCGCGGAGCAGCGCGAGCAGTTCCGAGTCCAGCAGTTCCGAGTCAGGCATCGAAGCACCGTCGTTGCTCTGTCCTGCGAGCATCACGGCCCTCCGGATCACGGCCGCGGACCCGTCGCGAAGTCCGCCCGCCAGGGTCTCGGCGTCGAGCGCGTCGAGACGGGCGAGCGCGCCAAGTGCGGCGGCTCGAACCCGCGGGTCGGCCGACTGCAACGCTTTCCGAACGGTTGGCTCATCGCCCGAGTGCCCGGCGATGACCGCCGCCCGGCGGTCGGGGATCTGGCTGGGCATGGCCAGACGCTACGGCCGCCGTCGGTCCTTGGTGCGCGCGAGTTGGTCGGTCGCACCTGCAAGGCTGATTGGATCGTGATCGCTGAACGTGCGACCAAGGGCCTGGGCCCTGCCGGGGACAACCGGCGTCGGCCGCTCCGGCGCCGCATGAGCGGTTGGGTCGTCGGCCTGTTCTTCGTCGCATTCTGGGTCTGGTTCACGAATGGTCGTGTGAACTACGTGGCCATATCACCCGGGCCGACCGCATCGGTCGGCGAGCGGATCGCCGTGAGCGGCACCCGCCAATTCGCGACGACCGGCAAGGTGCTCTGGGCCACGGTCAACCTCCTGGACAGACCATCGCCGCTTGAGGCGATCTATGGCTGGCTGAAGGGTGATGTCGACGTCTTCCGCCGCAAGGAGATCCTGGGCGACGCCACCCCACAGCAGTCCGCCGAGGAGAGCCGGGCCGACATGGACGACGCCAAGCTCGTCGCGCAGATCGTCGCAGGTCGGAAACTCGGAATCGCGACCCTGGGCGGCGGGGCCGAGATCGCGGAGATCACGAAGACTGCGCCCTCCGCAAAGCTGCTCAAGGTCGGCGACGTGATCACTTCGATCGAGGGCAGGTCCGTGTGCCTGCAGGGTGACGTCCGGCCGGGGATGCGCGGGAAGAAGCCTGGCGACTCGGTGCTGCTCACCGTTCGCAGCGGCGCGGCGAAACCCAGAGAGGTACGCGTGCAGACGATCACCGGGAACGGTGTCCGGCGGGCGCTCATCGGCGTGATCCTCGCGCCTGACCCGAAGTCGCCCTGCCGCCTCCCGTTCAAGGTCTCGGTCGACACTTCACGGGTCGGCGGACCGTCTGCTGGTCTCGCCATGACGCTGGCGATCATCGATCGGCTGTCGCCCGGCGACCTCACCGGAGGTGAGGTCGTCGCGGTCACCGGAGCCATCAATGCCGACGGTTCCGTCGGCGAAGTCGGCGGCGTGAAACAGAAGACCGTCGCTGTGCGGGCCGCAGGTGCAAAGCTGTTCATCGTGCCGACGGGCGAGCTGTCGATTGCGAAGGCCCATGCCCACGGCATGCGTGTCGTCGGGGTGGACACGCTCGACCAGGCGCTCGCCGCACTCCGCACGGTGGGTGGCGCTCCGCTTCCGTCCTCAAGCAGGTGATCCGATGGCCGCAACATCCTCGACATCCCCGAACAGCCCGTCGATGGCGCCCGACGAGATCCGCAACGCGCGGTTCTCGACCGGCTTCCGCGGATACGACACGGCTGAGGTGCGGGCCTTCCTCGCCCGCGTCGCCGGGTCCTACGGTGAGCTGAGTGCTCGCGTCTTCGACATTGACCGTGTCACGGTGGTGTCGACGGCGGACGAAGGCGCGGTTGCGAGTGAAGCCGAACACGGCGAGTCGGAGTCGGCCGACGAACAGTTCGACGACGCCGTCGACGCTGAGGCTGAGATCGCGGCTGTGGTCGCGGCCACCAGGTCGCAGATCGCGGAGATGGTGGCCGCAGCTCGGAACGAGTCGACCGCAATCGTTTCGAAAGCCAACGACGAGGCGGTCCGCATCATCTTGAGGGCGCGGGCCGAGTCGCGGGGGAAACCGTCGGGAGACGCAATCGCCGTCGTCGAGGCAGCGTTTGCCGATTCGCCGTCGGACCCCCTCCTGGCCAAGGAGCAGGCCCGGCTCATGATTGCGGAGGCGCGGGCCGTGCGGGAGCGAATCCTCACCGACCTTGCGAAGCGTCGGAAAGTCGCGCACGTGCAGCTCGAACAGCTGCGGGTGGCGAAGGAGAAGCTGCAGGAGTCCCTGCGTGAGGCGCGCCGTGTCGTCGACGATGCCGCTCGCGATCTTGGAACCGCAGAGATCGAGGCGCGGCTGGCCGCGGAGACGGCTGGGCGCCGTGTGGCCGCCGAGGTCGAGCCGACGGGGGCCGAGTTGGAATCGGAGCTCTTCGGTGCGGGGTCGGTGCTCCGGCTTCGCGCGGGTTCGCCCTTGGCGGCGGCGGCGGCGGCGGCGGCGGCAGTGAGCGATGTGACCGAAACGGCCGAGGCCGTTGATGACATGGCGTCAGAGGCCGTGACGGACGTCGAGGATGACGGTGCGCCCTCCGCACCCGCCGATCCGGCAGAGATTGCGACAAAGACGAAGCGCTCGTCGAAGAACGTCGACGAGCTCTTCGCCCGTCTGCGAGCGGATCGGCAAGAGCCGACCGTGGCGGCCCGCGAGGTCCTCGACGCTGCGCCTGACGGTGGCGAGGGCGGCGGTTCGGGCAAGTCTCGAAAGGTGCCCGCAGAGAAGAAGAAGTCGGACGACGACGCATCGCGTCGGAAGCCGGCGAAGGCGGCGGCGAAGCGATCGAACAGTTCTGCGGGCCTGATGTCGGCCAACGATGCGCGCGGCACCGATACGGCGGTGCTTGATGACGTGGATGTGGATGTGAATGCAGATGTGGGGATCATCGACCTCTCCTCGTTCCCCTCGGCGCCCCTTGATCTGCGGTCCCTCATCGGTGCCGAAGAGGCAGAAGACGAACCGCTGTCGGCCGGTCGAACCGAGTTCATCACCGGCACACTCCAAGGGCAGCTCGTCCGTGCCCTTCGCCGCTACCTGCTCGATGAGCAGTCGTCGACCCTCGCTGCGCTGCGAACCGCCCGCGGTCGGGTCCAGCTGAACGAGCTTCTCGGCGCCGAGGACACCCATCGCGAGCGGATCATCGGGGCGGTCCGGCCTTTCTTCGTCAATGCGTATCGGGCCGGCGCCGATCCTTCGAAGGCCGGGGGCGACGACTTCGTCATCGAGGTCGTACGGCCGTTCGCGGGCAATCTCGCCGACGCCATCGGCAGTTCGATCCGGACCGAGCTTGCGGTCAGCGTGGACGCGGCGTCAACACCGGAGAGCGATCGCCTGCAATTGGTCGAGGCCATCGGCAGCTGCTACCGGGCGTGGACAACGGATCGGATGAACTTGCTCTCGCAAGACCAGCTCCTCGCCTGCTTCGGGTTGGGACGCGAGCGCTGAGCGCCGATTCAGGCGAGTGCCGGTCATGACGCAAGGGCGCGTAGTGTCCTCGCATGCGCCCTGACGGACCCCGACCGATCCAGTTCCGGGTTCCCCTCAATCGCCGCCGTGTGGTGGCTATTGCCGTCGTAGCCATCGTCATCGTCCTGCTCTCCTCCGTCCGCGCCATCGCCGGGGCCTACACCGATTTTCTCTGGTTCGACCAGCTCGGTTTCGCGTCGGTCTGGCGGGGCGTGGTCGGGGCGAAGGTGTCCCTCGGCCTGCTGTTCACCTTGGTGTTCTTCGCCGGAAGCTGGGTCAGCCTCGCGGTCGCCAATCGCCTCGCCCCGAAGTCGTTGAGCTTCATGCCGGGCGAGGAGGTGCTCGAGCGCATCCATGAGGTGCTCGGCGCCCGAAACGTGCTCGGCCGAACAATCGTGAGCGCCTTGCTCGCCCTGGTGGCCGGCCCTTCCATGGTGAGCCAGTGGAATGACTGGGTCCTGTTCCGCAACGCGCAGACGGTGGGAATCAAAGACCCGCAGTTCCACCGCGACATCGGCTTCTACCTGTTCAAACTGCCGTTCCTCAGTGCGGCGGTCGCGTGGACGTTCACCGCGCTGATCATCATCACGATCGTCACGGCGGCGGCGCACTTCTTCAACGGTGGCATACGCGTCCAGCCTGGAAGCATCCGAGTCACCAACTCGGTCAAGGCCCATCTCTCGGTGCTGCTCGCGTTCGTCGCGCTGGCCAAGGCCGGTGGCTACTGGCTCAACCGTTTTGAGCTGACGCTGTCCACGAACGGCTATGTGCAGGGCGCCGGTTACACCGATCTCAAGGCCCGGCTGCCAGCGCTCACGTTGCTCACGGCTATCTCGCTGGCCTCCGTCGTGCTGTTCGTGGTCAACATCCGGATGCGCGGGTGGACCCTTCCCACCATCGCCGTCGGGCTCTGGCTGCTCGTCTCGATCGCAGTCGGCGCGATCTACCCAAGAGCGCTGCAGGCCATTGTCAAGTCGAGCCAGTTCGACAAGGAGCAGCCCTACATCGAGCGCAACATCGAGGCCACCCGGGCGGCCTTCGGATTGCAGAAGGTCACTGTCGTCGAACAGCCATACGACGACTCAAGCGCGGT
>JAYUDQ010000776.1:0-7849 GCA_043739745.1 Acidimicrobiia bacterium
TCTCGCCGTCGGTGTTCAGCCCGTCGGTGTTCAGTCCAAGTGTGTTCTCGCCGTCGGTGTTCAGCCCGTCGGTGTTCAGTCCGAGCGTGTTCAGTCCGAGTGTGTTCTCGCCATCGGTCTTCAGTCCCGCCGGCGTCGCGGTCTTCAGCCCAGAGGCGTTTGCCAGCGCCCAGACCCGCAGCCTCATCGCCACCTCGTCCACTCCGGGCACCGGTGACGAATCCGTGGTCGCCGACACCTGGAACAACACCGGCTCGTTCTACATCCGCGTGAGCGGCCGCAACGGCGCCTTCTCGACGGCATCGCCGTTCACGCTCTCGGTCACCCGTGACGACCTGCCGGCCTGCGTCGGCGTGAACGACGTGCCCGGGCCGGCGTCCGCCTCGGGCACGGGGTATCAGACCGTGATCCTCCTCGACTCCTCCCGCATGCCGGTCAGCCAGACGGGCAACTCGGCCACCGATGTCGCCACGCTGCGGACCGATCTGACCGCGTTCGCCGGCCGAGGCGAAGTCCAGGGTGTCATCGTCGACCTGGCCGGCGACGCTCGGATACAGGCCCTCAACACGCAGGCCGACGACCACAAGGGTTGCCCATACGCGAAGAACCTCGTGGCGGCCGCGATCAAGAGCATCGTGACGGCGTACCGGGCCGTGAGCCCGGCGCTCAAGTACGTGGTGCTGGTCGGTCCCGACGGCGCCATACCGTTCTTCCGCTACCCCGATGAGGGCCTGCTCGGACCGGAATCGGACTACGTGCCGCCGGTGGGCTCGGACACGTCGTCGGAGGCCAGCCTGCGCCTCAACTACGTGCTCGGCCAGGACGAGTACGGCTCGGCGACAACACTGGCCCTCGGCGGCGGAACCTTTCCGGTACCCGGCCTGGCCGTGGGTCGCCTGGTGGAGACTGCGGCAGAGGCGTCGGGAATGCTGACCGCGTACGCCGGACTGACCGGAGGGGTCACGGTGACGCCCACGAAGGCGCTCGTCACCGGCTATGACTTCCTTGCCGATGCCGCCAACGCGGTGGCCGGCGATCTCGCTGCCGGTATCGGCGGCACGCCCGGGCCGGGCCAGCCGGTGGACACGCTCATCGCGCCGAACACCATCTCGCCCCAGGATCCGCTCGCATGGACGGCGGCCGACCTGCGAACCAAGCTCTTCGGGTCGCGTCACGACCTGGTGTTCCTCGCCGGGCACTTCAGCGCCAACAGCGCACTGGCCGCCGACTTCGCCACGAGCGCGCTGAGCACGGAGCTCGCCAGTTCCACGACCGACTTCACCAACAGCGTGATCTTCAGTGCCGGGTGCCACTCGGGGTACAACATCGTCGACGGCGACGCGGTGGCGGGTGTGACGGCACCGCTGGACTGGGCGCAGGCCTTCGCCCGCAAGAAGGCGACGCTCATCGCCGGCACCGGCTACCAGTACGGCGACACCGATTTCCTCGAGTACAGCGAGCGCATCTACAGCGGCTTCGCCCGCCAGCTCCGCTACGGCAGCGGACCCGTCTCGGTCGGCCAGGCCCTCATGCGGGCCAAGCAGACCTACCTGAAGGAGACGCCGGACCCGCGCGGCCTGCACCGCAAGGCGCTGCTGGAGGCGGCCCTGTTCGGCCTGCCGATGCTCTCGGTGAACCTTCCTCAGGGGCGGATCCCGGCGCCGGCCGACGCGTCGATAATCGGGGGAGTCGTGCCGTTCGCTGCGGACCCGGGCCTGACCCTCGGGCTGAGCTCCGCGGACACGACGGTGACCGGGGCGCTCACGCCGCATACCGTGCGGCTGGACGTCGTCCCCAGCGTGCCCGCAGCCCAGGTCGACGCGACCTACTACTCGGGCCCCGACGGTGTGGTCACCAATCCTACAGAGCCAGCACTGCCGCTCATCTCGAAGGACGTGAGCGTCCCCGGCAAGGTGTTGCGAGGCGTCGGCTTCCGAGGGGGCACCTATACCGACAGCACGATCCTGCCGCTCACGGGTGCGGCGACCACCGAGCTGCGCGGCGTCCACGCGCCCTTCGTCTCGCCGGTGTTCTTCCCTATGCGCCTCGCCACCGTGAACTACTTCGACGCCCTCACCGGCGGAGACACCCGGCTGCTGGTGACACCGGCGCAGCACAAGGCGATCCCAGGGTCGAACCAGAGCACGTTGCGGTTGTTCGGCGACGTCGATCTGCGGCTGTTCTACAGCGCCAACGTGGCGGCGCCGGCGCTCTCGGCGGCGCCGTCGATCAGCGGTGTGTCCGGCGCCGTGGAAGGCGCCGACATCGTCATTCGGGCCAGTGTCACGGGGAATCCGGCCGCAGGCATCCAGCAGGTCTGGGTCACGTATACGGGCGACGCCGCGCGCTGGGCGTCGCTCGATCTCGCCCAGTGTGTGGTCACGGCGGCCCAACCCGCCCTGCCGGTGGGATGTGGCGTCGAGGAGTCGACCCGTTGGGTCGGCCGAATCGCCGGTGGCGCGGGTCTCGCCGCGGGCCTGCGGTTCATGGTCCAAGCCGCGAACGGTGTCGGCCTCGTCACGATGGACGACGCACTCGGCACGTACTACGGCGTCTCGCAGCCGGCCGTTGCTACGGCCCCGCCGCCGGTCACCACGAGTCTCGCCCTCCAGAACCCGCCGGCGTCGGCCGTCTATGGCGCAAGCGTCATCGCCACGGCGGTGCTCACGTCCGCCGGTGCGCCGTTGGGGGGACGGGTCGTGACCCTCATGCTCGGCTCTTCGAGCACCATGGCCACGACCGACGGAAACGGTGTTGCCACGGCCACGCTGCCCGTCAACGTGGTGCCGGGAGCGTCGAACGTCCGGGCGGCCTTTGCCGGTGATCCCGGGCTCCTTCTGGCATCGTCGTCCTCGTCGCCGTTGACGGTGCAGAAGAGCCCGACGACGCTCGCGCTCGAGCTCACGCCGCCCGCCGGCACGCCGGGGCCGCTGGGTGTGAAGGCGACGCTCAGCGGCGCCAATGGCGGGCCGCTCCAGCAGCGGACGGTCTACCTGGTGATCACCGGGGCCGGGCCGACCCAGGTGATCCCACTCATCACCGACTACCTTGGCCGGGCGGTGATCTCGCCATTGACACTCGCCGCAGGCTCGTACTCGCTCACGGCGATGTTCCTCGGCGCGGTCCCGCTCCCCACTCCGACCGTGCTGAGCGACTCGACCTACCTGGCCTCCACCGCGTCGACCGCGGCGGTGGTCGTCGCGATCGCGGACCTCGCCGTCACCGGTGCCGCCGCCCCGAACCCCGTGGTGTCGGGGACGCCGCTCACGTACACGTTCACCGTCATCAACAACGGTCCGGATGTCGCGTCCAACGTGAACGTGACGGACACCTTGCCGCCGTCCTTGGCGACGCCGACAACCAGCACTCCCGGATGCGGCGTCACACTCGGTGTGCTCCGGTGCGCGTTCGCGTCGCTGTCACCCGGGCCGGGCCTCACCGTCACCCTGACCGGGACACCGTCGGTGACAGGACCGCTTTCGAACACGGCGGACGTATCGGCCGACGGAACCGATCCGGTCGCCACCAACAACAGCGCCACCGTCACGGCCGACGTCCGCCAGCCGACGAGCGCGCCAGCCGTCGTCAACGTGGTCGGGGCGAGCAGTGTCAGTGCCGGGAGCGTCTACACCGCCACCGCGACCAGCGATGGGAACCCGGCGCCGACGTTCACGTTCGCGGCGTCTCCCGCCAAGCCGTCATGGCTGTCCATCAACCCCGCTACGGGCGGGATCAGCGGGACCGTCCCCGTGACCGGCACCACGACCTTCGTCTACCAGGTCGTGGCAACCAACAGCGTGGGCACGAAGGCCGGCCCACTGGTCACGGTAACGGTCACGCCTATCGCCGACGTTCGGATCGACATGATCACCCCAGGACTCTTCATCGGGCTGCCGAGCACGTATGCCATCTCCGTGACGAATACGAGCAACCTTGCCACGACCGGCGTCGTCACTGTCACCGACACCCTGCCCGCCGGGCTCAACTACCGGACCTTCCTGGCGCCGGGCTGGGCGTGCGCCACCGCGCAGCGCACGGTCACCTGCACGTTCAGCCGCTCGCTGTCTGCGCGCTCGATCACGGCCCTCGCGCTGTTCGTGGACGTGACCGCCACGAAGGGGACCGTGATCACGAACACTGCGCGCGTCGCCCCGGCCGATGCCACCCCCTCCAACAACTCGGCGACCGTCCAGGCGACCGTCCGCAAGCCCTGAAGAACGGGCGCCTTCACTTTCGCGACATCGCCGGTGCCGAGCGTCGACGAATTGCTGGCACTCCCCATGCTTCAGCCGGACAAAGTCACCCGGTCGCGGCGAGCGCACCTCGATGTTCAGCTCGGTGGCGGAGCAAGGCGCACCGGGCTACGGAACGTCACCCAGCTCGGGATTCCTCCGAGGAGTTCGAGTTCCGTCCCGGCGGGTCCATCGCAGCAACACGCAATTGACTAGCAACAGGCAATTGACTATCGAACATCGATACATCACACTTCGAGTATGTCTCGCCGTCCTGTTGACAGACCGATGCCCGCCGCGTCGATGTACCTTCTGCTTGCATTGCTCGACGGGGAGAACCACGGGTACGCGTTGATGCGCCTCGTCGAGGAGCAAAGCCAGGGTTCGGTGCATATGGGGCCGGGCACCCTGTACGGCACCCTCAACCGGCTCTTCGCTGACGGGCTGATCGACGAAACCACGGACGATTCGGACCGCTCGGGCAACGAACGCCGCCGCTACTACCGGCTCACGCAAAACGGAGAACGCGTCGCACGCTCGGAACTCGACCGACTCCGCACGATTGTCCACCGATTCCGGAAAGTTCCGGGAATCGGAGGTGTCACGACATGAATACCCAACGGAGTATCGCGGTGTACCGGAAGCTGACGCGCCTCTACCCGAGGTCGTTTCGTACCGAATACGGCGACGATCTGGTCGCCACGTTTTCCCAGCAACTACGTGACCAGCGCGCCGCCCTTGTGTGGTTGTCCACGATCCGCGACCTTGTCGTCAGTATCCCTTCCCAACAAGTGGAGGCTCGAATGGACCGTCCCGCACCGCAAACTGTCGCGGTCATCGCTACCGTTGCCACCGTCGCCGCCCTCGTGCTTGCGGTCGTCGCGGGCACGGGTCCAGTTGTTGGCGTGTTCCTCCTAGTCGCAGTCGTCGCCCTCGTTGTCGCCACGTTGTCATGGAAAGCTGCCCGCCCGACGGGCGGGGCCGGTGTGAGCGTTGCGAATCGTTGGCGCACGATCCTGATCGTCGGTATCGGGCTGCTGACGGCCGTGATCGTGGTGATCAACGTGCCGCCGTACAACGATCGCGAACTCCCCGGAGCCGGCTGGGCACTGATGATGACGTCGCTCGTCATGAGCGTTGGGTTGATCACGGTGGGGCTGACCATGGGTATCGCCCGCCGATCAGCACGCCACGCCGCCGACTAACGAGTCTGAAGTTGTTGTGACTTCGCAACCCGGACCAGGGATCGCACGCAGTGTTCCGCTTGCGACGAAAGCCGACACTCCCGGGAATCCGGCTGCCGCGGCCTCTGGTAACTCTGCGGCCGATCCCACCGATTTCGGGGGTGACGCAGCCTGTTCCGATCACGAAACGACGTTCGCAGTCGGTGCCGTGCCACGGGGCGCCGAGACGATCCGGGTGATCGTCGTTGCTGGAATCCCGTTCGGGGTCGTCGTTGGCGTCGTGAGCCGACTATCGATGCTGCTGTTGCGGGTGACTTCTCCGCCCCGAGTGATCGGTATGCGCAGCGACGACGATTTCGTCATTGGACGCTTCACGGTCTCGGGCACCTACAACCTGCTCATCATCGGTGCTGGAGTCGGGATGATCGGTGCCGGTGTCTATGTCCTCGTTGCGTCACGGTTGCTTGGACCGGCCTGGTTTCGTCACCTCACCGTCGGTCTGGCATCGGCCGCGGTGGTCGGCTCGATGCTCGTCCACGCAAGCGGTGTCGACTTCACCCAACTCGAGCCAAAATGGCTCGCGATCACCCTGTTCGTCGCCCTGCCCGCCCTGTTCGGCACGCTGATCGGACCGACCGTCGCCGCCGTCCAACGCCCCGACTCATGGACCAAACGTGGACGACGCCAATGGGTCATACCGGCGATCGCCATACTCCTCGTGCTTCCGGCAATCCTCATCGTCATAGTTGTCGGCGTCGTGGTGACCGTACTCATTGCCGCCCGCACCAACCCGGCGCTGCGCAACGTTCGCTCCACCTGGACCTTCGGCGTACTGATCCGAGTCGGATGGTTGACGATCGCCGTTGCCGGACTCGCAGCACTCGTCACCGACATCGGACAACTCACATGACTACATCGTCTGTCACCCCTATGGCGCTTCCCGGACCACGCGGTCGCTCCAACGCCCATTACATCCGGCGACTGTTCAGCGATCCAGCTCCAGCACTCGATTCCCTACGGGCCGAGTACGGCCCGATCTGCGGACTCGGCTACCCAGGTGTACGGCTCGCGATCATCGGTGACCCGGCATTGATGCACGAGATGTTCTCCATGAAAGCCGACGCGTTCCGCTGGAACCACAAGTTCAACGTGATCGGCGTCCGGTTCGTCGTCGGCAAACAATCGATGATCGTGTCGGACGGAACCGACCATCAACGACGACGCGGTGCCGTACAACGAGCGTTCACCCGCCAGCGCCTCAACGGCTGGATCCCGATGATCGTGCAGCGCACCGATACTGCAATCGACCAACTGATCGCCTCATCTCACGATATCGAACGCACGGTCGATCTCTACCCATTCGGGCGGGATCTGATCCTCGGCATCACGATCCACGCATTCTTCGGCGAACGCCTTGCCCGCCGCGCCGCCGAGTTCAGCGACCTGTTCCAACGAGCCCAGGCATTCATCGAAGCACCCGCAATCAAACAACTCCCGCACCCGTTCCCCCACACGGCCCGGTCACGGGTACGCGCCGACCGACGAGCGATCGACCACATCATCGACGAGGAAGTCGCCGATCGACGCGCCAACCGCGAGGGCGACCCGCTCGACATCCTCGAAGTCATCGCCAACGACTCCACCCTGTCCGACGCCGAAATCCGTGACCAGGTCGACACCCTCATCGGCGCCGGCTACGACACCACCGCCTCCACCCTGGCCTGGTTGCTGTGGCGAGCCGCAACCGAACGCGGCGTCTGGCAACAACTCCGGGCCGAAGCGGACCTCGTGTTCGGCCCAACCGACGCGCCGATCGCAACACCGGACGAAACCTCGTTCGCCCGACTCGAATACACGCAACGCGTCGTCCACGAATCCTTGCGCCTCCACCCGGCCGGGCTCATCGGTGCCCGGGTTGCCGCTGCCGACCTCCAACTCGGGAACCACCGGATCAGCAAAGGAACCCTCATCGTCTGGTCTCCACACCTCGCCGGACGCGACCACTCCGTCTGGGCCGACCCACTTCGCTTCGACCCCGACCGACACCGCAACCTGACACCAGCACGCAAGCTGGCGAACGACCACGCATGGGTGCCGTTCGGACGAGGACCGCACATGTGCATCGGATTCGCCCTCGCCCAAATGGAACTCACCCTCATCGTCGCCCGTCTCGCCCAACGACTCGACCTGGCACCGACCTCGCGAACAGTGCCCCGACCGGTCGGCATGATCGTCAACCGACCGGAAGGTGGAGCACCGTTCGGAGTCACGCAGCGGCCGACGACGTGACGACCTTCCACATTCGGGGATCTTGCCAGATCGTCAGCCAAAGCCGGTTGATCATCCCCGACTCAGCTCAGACCGACATGGAGTTGGGCGCGTGCATCGTCGCACCCGAAACCGTGCGCCAGCCGAGAGCCCTATTGCGTCTCC
>JAYUDQ010000777.1:0-18189 GCA_043739745.1 Acidimicrobiia bacterium
GTGTTCCGCACCCGTCTCGAATCGCTCATCGACGATGCCGGACTCAGCCGGGTGGCGTACGCCGGGCAGATCGGCGTCGACCGCTCGACACTGTCGCAGCTCCTCTCGGAGAGCAACCGTCGGCTACCCCGGGTCGAGACGCTGGCCCGCATCGCCCGGGCCAGCAACGTCTCGGTCGACTGGCTCCTCGGGCTCACCCACCAGGGTCCGCAGCGCACTGAACTGATGAAGGAGGAGGCGTCGATCGAGAAGGACGCCACCTCTTCCGACGACGCCCGCCTGATCCGCTGGCATGCCGAGGCCGTCGGCTACAAGATCCGCTATGTCCCGGCCACGCTCCCCGAGCTGCTCAAGACCGAGGAGGTGATCCGCCACGAGACGACCTTCTTCGATACGGCCACACCCGAACAGCGCATCGACACGGCGTCGTCGCGCCTCGAGTGGCAGCGCATGCCGGAGACGGACATGGAGGCGTGCAACTCCGTCCAGGCCGTCGAAGGTTTCGCACTCGGCGAGGGGATCTGGCGCACGCTCAGCGTCACGCGGCGCCGCGCGCAGCTCGACAAGATGCTTGAACTGACGGACGAGCTGTACCCGACCTTCCGCTGGTTCCTCTATGACGGACGGCAGCGCTATGCGGCACCGGTCACCGTGTTCGGCAACCAACGCGCCGCGTTCTACCTCGGCCAGATGTACCTCGTCGTCCACGGGGACGAGCAGATCAAGGCGATAACGCAGAACTTCGACCAACTGATCCGCGCCGCAGTCGTGCAGCCGCCCGACGTCCCCAAGCTGCTCCGCCGGCTGCGCTCACAGCTCTGATTGGCGTTCGGGCCCCGCCTCCGCTGCGCTTCGGCACCCGCCCGCGTGGCCTCTTCGGGCGCTCATGGCTTCAGTCGTCGCAGGCTCCTTCTTCTCGCATTCGGCCACGGCCCGTCTGATTGGCGTTCGGGCCCCGCCTCCGCTGCGCTTCGGCACCCGCCCGCGTGGCCTCTTCGGGCGCTCATGGCTTCAGTCGTCGCAGTCTGAACCACCGCACCCGAAAGTCCGCAACGATGGGCGCCATGTCCGCCTCGATGCCCCCGGCCGAATCGTCCAGGGTCGGTGCCGTGGATGCGACCGTCGAAGCCCAACGCCTGGCTGATGCCCCCCATCGCTGGCGGGCCTGGGGACCGTATGTGTCCGACCGGGCATGGGGAACAGTCCGCGAGGACTACAGCGAGTACGGCACCGCCTGGGAGTACTTCCCCCACGATCACGCCCGCAGCCGTGCCTATCGCTGGAACGAGGACGGCCTCGCCGGCATCTGCGACGAGGCGCAGTTCCTCTGCTTCGGATGGTCGTTCTGGAACGGCCGCGATCCAATCCTGAAGGAGCGGATCTTCGGCCTCACCGGCAACGAGGGCAACCACGGCGAGGACGCCAAGGAGTACTGGTGGAACCTCGACTCGACGCCGACGCACTCCTGGATGAAGTGGCGTTACTGGTACCCGCAGGAGCCCTTCCCCTACGAAGAGCTCGTCGCCGTGAATCGTATGCGTACGAAGGATCAGCCCGAGTACGAGCTGCTCGACACCGGCGTGTTCGACGACGACCGCTACTGGGACATCGAGGTCAGCTACGCCAAGGCCGGCGAGGACGACGTGTGCATCCGCATGCGCGTCACCAACCGTGGGCCGGACGCCGACACGCTGCATGTGCTGCCCACGCTGTGGTTCCGCAACACCTGGGCGTGGGGCCGTGGTGACCCGCGGCCGTCGCTTCAGGCGTCTGCCGATCGTGTCGTGGCCGACCACGCCGTGATCGGGCGCATGGTCCTGGTGGGGGAGCCGGTGCCGCTCCTGGTTTGCGACAACGACACGAACACGCATCGCCTGTTCGGCCTCGAAGGGCCGGCGTTCCCGAAGGACGGCATCGGCGACCACGTCATGCATGGCACGGCCACCGTCGCTCCGGACGGTGTCGGCACGAAGGCCGCGTTCTGGCACCGGCTGCACGTCGAGCCCGGCGCAACGGCCGAGGTCCGCCTGCGCTTCAGCCGTGATGGGCTCGGTATCGACTCGTCGTGGGATGCGGCGTTTGCCGCCCGCGAGCGCGACGCAGACGAGTTCTACGCCGCGCTCACGCCGCCAGAGACGAGTCCGGCCGAGGCCGATGTCTTGCGCCAAGCACTCGGCGGGATGCTGTGGTCGAAGCAGTACTACGGCTACGACGTCGACCAGTGGCTCGATGGCGATCCGGCGCAACCGCCGCCTCCCGCGGCTCGCAAGCTCGGTCGCAACAAGGACTGGCGCCACCTCAACAATGCCGACGTCATCTCGATGCCGGATACGTGGGAGTACCCCTGGTATGCGACCTGGGACCTTGCGTTCCACTGCGTCGCGCTGGCCCATGTCGACGCCGACTTCGCCAAGCGGCAGCTGCTGCTGATGTGCCGCGAGTGGTACATGCACCCCAACGGTCAGCTTCCCGCCTACGAATGGGCACTGGGCGACGTGAACCCGCCGGTGCAGGCGTGGGCCGCGCTGCGGGTCTTCGAGATCGACGGCTCCCGTGACCATGGCTTCCTCGAACGGATGATGCACAAGCTGCTCATCAACTTCACGTGGTGGGTCAACCGCAAGGACGCCGAGGGCAACAACGTGTTCGAGGGGGGCTTCCTCGGCCTCGACAACATCGGTCCCATAGACCGCTCGCGCGACCTCCCGTTCGGCGGCGTCCTCGAACAGGCCGACGGCACGGCGTGGATGGCGATGTACTGCCTGAACCTCTTGGAGATGTCGATCGTGCTGTCCGAGCACGACGAAACCTACGAGGACCTCGCTTCGAAGTTCTTCGAACACTTCGCGTACATAGCAACTGCGCTCGACGAGCAAGGCCTGTGGGACGAGAAGGACGGGTTCTACTACGACGTCGTCCACTTCGAGTCCGGAAACGATCAGCTCCTGCGGGCCCGCTCGGTGGTCGGACTCCTCACCCTCGCGGCGACCACGGCACTCAGTCACGAGACGATGGCACGCCTGCCGCGCTTCGCGGCCAACACCAAGTGGTTCGAGAAGAACAAGCCGCGGTTCCTCTCCAACGTGCTGCAGACCGACGATGGCGACCAGCGCCTCCTCGCCGTTGTCTCCCCCCAGCGGCTGGTCCGGGTGCTGGCCCGCATGCTCGATGCCAATGAGTTCCTGTCGCCGCATGGCTTGCGGGCGCTTTCGCGGGCCCACCTCGCGGAGCCATTCGAACTGCGCGTCGGAGACTTCACCGCGTCGGTCGGCTATGAGCCGGGCGAGTCGACGTCGGGACTGTTCGGGGGGAACTCGAACTGGCGCGGACCGATCTGGTTCCCGGTGAACTACCTGCTGATCGAAGCCTTACGCCGCTTCGAGCGGTACTTCGGCGACGATTTCACGATCGAGCACCCGACCGGCTCCGGTGTGCGGCACACGCTCGCGGAGATCGCCGACGATCTGAGCAGCCGGCTCGTCGGCCTCTTCACCGACGACGCGAACGGGCGGCGCCCGGTGCACGGACCGTACGAGAAGTTCCACACCGATCCCGTCTGGCACGCCATGATCCCGTTCCACGAGTACTTCCACGGTGACACGGGTGCCGGGCTCGGTGCCTCACACCAGACAGGCTGGACCGGGCTGGTGGCCAACCTCATCATCAACCGCGACGGCTGAACGGAGCCCCCACCGCACCGGCACCGCACCGCACCCACCCCACCCCACCCCCCAAATCCCACAGGATCAACTTTGCGGCGTTCTGGATCACCCAGACCCCCCGAAATGACCCCGATCCGCCTCGCAGGCGATCCTGACTCACGGGTCGTCATCTCGCGGCGGTCTCGATCAACCCATCGTCGGACCTCTCCACCGCCGGTCGACCCCGTTCCCGAATACGTCGTCGCTTCCGGTCGACCGCGGCTGCGCCGAGTCCGAGCGCCATCAGCACCGGCCCCCACCATGCGAGGCGAACGAGCGGGCGGACGTAGACATCGAGCACGACGGCCGATTCGGGGGCGGCAACGTCGCGGCGGATGTTCCGGAGCACGAGCTGCAGGTCGACGCCCCTCCACGAGGTCGTCGCCGACTCGGCCAGCGATGCAGTCGTGTCGGTCCAGCGGTCGAGCGAAGGGCGCAGCACGGCCACCGACACCCCTTCGTGCGAGACGGTCGTGCGGGCGATCACCCGTTCCCGATCCTTCAGCCGGACTTTCTCCAGGCCGTCGAAGCGCACTCTCCAGCCCTGGATCGCCGCGGATCGACCGGGTCGCAGCGGCGCACTCATCGACCCGCCGGCGCCACTGAGGACGGCGCCTGCGATAGTGACGGCGAGGCCCAGGTGGGCGAGCGCGACCGGCGCGCGCAGTCGCCCCGCCGGCAGGACCACCGACCAGACGGCCAGTCCGGCCACGAGGCTGACCCAGGGTGAGCGCCAGATCGGAAACGCCGCAGCACCGGCTGCAAGTGCCGTGCCTTCGGCGACGAACAACCGACGACGGGGCGACGCCGCGCGTCCGGCTCGTCCGTCGCCTCTGGCAAGGCCGTCTCGTCCGTCTCGTCCCGCTCGGTCGGCGAACGCCACCGCGCCCAGGGCGAGAACCGCGATCGGTGCCGTCCAGCGGGCGAAGAACGTCCCCTGTACCGAGGACCGCGCGTCGCCGAAGACGTCACGCAGCAGCGGTGCGACCGTACCGGCGGCGACCACGAGGGCACCCGCGCCGGCGAGCACCACGGCGATCGTGGCTGGCAGCTGCCGGCGTCGCCCCGTCGGCGGCTCGGTGTGCACATTCGGCGTGGAGGCCACGGCGGCTGTGGCCACCGCGCCGAGTGCGAACAGGCTCAGCGCGAGCACACCCAGGGCTCTGCCGAGGCGATCCGCGTCGGCGAAGGCGTGGACCGACTGCGCTGCGCCCGAACGCGTGAGCACCGTTCCCGCGAACGCGGCCCACCCGGCCAGCAGCACCAGTGCCGTCGTCAAGCGTCGAGGGCTGCGGGCCGGGCCGGTATGGACGGCGGCGATGGCCAGTAGCAGTGGAATCAGCCCCGCGTTCTCGACCGGATCCCACGCCCACAGGCCGACCCAGCCGAGCTCCGCCGATGCCCACCACGAGCCGAGCGCGAGCGCTGCACTGAGCACGCCAGCACCGATGAGAACGGCACTGCCGGCTCCCGCGGTTTCCCGTTCGTCGAGCCGCGCGAACGCCGCAGCGATGAGCAGACCGAGGCCGGCATAGAGCATCGGCGGGTGGATGAGCATCGCGGGATGTCGGAGGATCGGCGTCAGGCCGCCGCCGTCGATGGCCGGTATCGCCAACAGGCTGAACGGATTCGCGAGCGCAATGGTGACAACCGCAAGTACACCTATGAATCCGTTGATCGCCCGCCGGCCGATGGGGCCTCGCACGACGACCAGCGCGGCAAGCGAGACGACGAACGTGAAGGACAGCAGGGATCCCCGAAGCCCACCCCACAGACCGGCGATTCGGTACGGCCACGGGGTCAGACGGCTTGTGGTGTCGGCCACCTCGGCGTAGCGGCCGTCGACGCGGAGCATCGCGATCGCAAGAATCGCCGTCGCCGCTCCGAGCAGCAGGCACTGGAGGACGGCGACGAGCCTTGCGATGGCGACCTGCGCGTTGGGGAGCCCGACGGCGATCGTGCCGAGCCCTCCGACGCCGAGGAGGCAGATCGCACCGACCGACACAGCCATCGCCCCGACCGTAGTGCGAACGGTCTGATGGCGGCCCGAAACGCGCGACGACGCGCGACCACCTAAGGCTCGGGTCAGCGCGCCGTCGGCACCTGACTCGTCGCGAACCCGGCGGTCTGCTTGTAGCCCGCAGCGATCCCTTCGAGCTCACCATCGGCGAACACGTCGCCGGCCGAGCCGAAACCGCCTGGCGCCCGCTCCTCGGCTATGTCCAGCACCCGCTCCGGCCCGTGTTGCCGGTTGCTCATCACGATCCGCGCCGTCGCCGGCCGCCGCTCCCCCTCGTAGCGGGCAAGTGCGGCGTCGATCGTCGACTCCGTAGCGAGGGCGTCGCCCAGTGCGCGGGCGTCGAGGATGGCCTGCGACGACCCGTTCGACCCGACTGGGTACATCGGGTGAGCGGCGTCACCGAGCAGTGTGACCCGACCGTATGTCCACGTATCGAGTGGGTCACGGTCGACCATCGGGAACTCGTACACCGCGTCTGCCGCCTCGATCAGGGAGGGTATGTCGAGCCAGTCGAAGCGCCAGTCCGCGAAGTGGGGGAGGAAGTCGGCGATGTCGCCGCGCTGGTTCCAGCTCTCGCGCCCGAGAAGCTCCTCACCGCTGCGGTCGAGCTCGGCGATCCAGTTCACCGTCTGCTTCCCGTCGCCCTCGACCGGACCGATCGGGTAGGCGACGAACTTCACCTTCTTGTAGCCGGCCATGAACATCGACCGTCCGGTGAGGAAAGGCTCAATCCGGGACACGGCCCGCCACATGAACGCCCCACTCCACTTCGGCGGCCCTTCGTCGGGGTACAGCATGGCGCGCACGGTCGAATGGATGCCATCGGCGGCGACGACCAGGTCGGCCTCGTCCTCCACAGTGGCACTGCGAGACCGGTCGTGGAATGTCGCGTGCGCTCGCGGACCGTCCGAACGAGAGGAGACGAGATGGTGCCCGGTCTTCACCGCGTCGGGCCCGAGCCGCTCGTGCACGAGGTCGAGAAGTGTGAGCTGGAACCGGCCGCGATGGAGCGACACCTGCGGCACCGGGTAGCCGGCCTCGATGCCACGGGGCTCGCGCCAGATCAGCTGTCCATGCCGGTTGAAGAAGCACAATTCGCTGGTACGCACACCCGGGTCGGCGATGCGATCGAGCGCGCCGAGCGCGTCGAGCTGGGCCATTGCGTGGGGCAGCACGTTGATGCCGACGCCGAGTGGCTGCACCTCACGGACCGACTCGTACACCTGCACGTCGATGCCACGCTGATGCAGTACGAGCGCTGCAGTGAGCCCGCCGATGCCGCCGCCGACCACGATCACACGCACAGCGGGCACTCTACCGAGCACGCCCCCGTTGTCACACCGGTAGGGCACACTGCACGCATGGTGCAGCGACCGCCCGCAGGCACGATCCCCGAGGAGCCGGGTTCCTATCAGTTCAAGGACCGCGAGGGCCGGGTCATCTACGTGGGCAAGGCGAAGTCGCTCCGGTCGCGGCTCAACAGCTACTTCGGCAACCCTGCGCTGCTCCATCCGAAGACGGCGCAGATGGTGTTGACCGCGGAGACCGTGGAGTGGATCACCGTGCGCACCGAGCTCGAGTCGCTCATGCTCGAGTACAGCCTCATCAAGCAGTTCCGGCCGCGGTTCAACATCCGGCTGCGCGACGACAAGAGCTACCCGTTCCTCGCCGTCACCCTGTCCGACGAGTTCCCCCGGGCCATGGTCCGGCGTGGCGCGAAGGACAAAGGCACGAAGTACTTCGGCCCCTACGGGAACGCGTACGCCATCCGCGAGACGCTCGACCTGCTGCTGCGCAGCTTCCCCATCCGTACGTGTTCCGACAACAAGCTGAACACCCACACCAAGCTCGGTCGCCCGTGCCTGCTGTTCCACATCGAGAAGTGCTCCGGCCCGTGCGTCAACGAGATCGAGAAGTCGGCCTACGACGCGCTGGTCGGCGAGCTCGTCGACTTCCTCGATGGGGAGACCGATCCACTGGTCAAGCGGCTCGAAGCGAAGATGCTCGAAGCCTCCGATGCGCTCGAGTTCGAACTGGCGGCCCGCACCCGCGACCGGCTCATCAGCGTGCGCAAGGCCATCGAGAAGCAGCAGATGGTGGCCGAGACCACGGACGACATCGACGTGATCGGGCTTGTCGAGGACGAGCTCGAAGCCGCCATCCAGATCTTCTACGTGCGCCGTGGCCGCGTGGTCGGGCGCAAGGGCTTCATCATCGACAAGGTGGAGGACCTGACTCGGCCCGAGCTCGTCGGCCAGGTGCTCGAGGAGCTGTACTACGAGGAGCCGCCCGCGGGGTACCCGAAGGAAGTGCTTGTACCCGTGCTGCCGGTCAACCTTGCCGTCTATGAAGAGTTCCTCGTCCAGCAGCGCAACGCCACCCGCCCGCCCGGTCCCGGCCGGCCTGCGCTGCGCGTGGCGATCAAGGTGCCCGAGCGGGGCGACAAGCGGGGCCTGCAGGAGACCGTCACGAACAATGCCAAGGAGGAGTTCTTCCGCCATCGGCTCCGTCGCAGCGCCGATCACAATGCTCGGGCGAAAGCACTCAACGAGCTGCAGGACTGGCTCGACCTGCCTGAAGCGCCCCTGCGCATCGAGTGCTACGACAACAGCCACATCCAGGGTTCGGACTACGTCAGCTCGATGGTCGTGTTCGAAGACGGGTTGCCGAACAAGCGGGAGTACCGGCGCTTCAAGGTCCGCCAGGACGAGAGCGGCGAGTCGCTCGGCAACGACGACTTCGCGGCGATGGAGGAGGTGCTCACCCGGCGGCTACAGGCGTACTTGAAGGAGCGCGAGCAGCCGATCGAGACGCGCACCAAGTTCCGCTATCCGCCGAACCTGCTCGTGATCGACGGCGGAAAGGGCCAGTTGTCGGCGGTGGTGAAGGTGCTCGAGGAGCTCGGTCTCGACAATGAGATCAGCGTCTGCTCGCTCGCCAAGCAGTTCGAAGAGGTCTACCTGCCCTACCAGACCGACCCGATCCGTATCCCCCGCCAGAGCGAGGCGCTCTACATGCTGCAGCGGTTGCGTGACGAGGCTCATCGCTTCGCCATCACGTTCCATCGCGATCTGCGGGGCAAGCGGATGACGAAGAGCGTGCTCGACGACATCGCGGGGCTGGGGGAGACTCGCAAGAAGCGGCTCACGAAGGAACTCGGCGGGGTCGGCGGGGTGAAGGCGGCGTCGCTCGACATGTTGAAAGGGCTGTCGTGGCTGCCTGACACGGTGGCGCAGGCCGTGTTCGAGAAGACGCATCCGGAGGCCGCAGCGACGGCCGCGGCCCCCGCAGGGCCGGCCTCACCGACCTGAGCACGGCGGAATTCCGTCGGTGGCGGTCGGCCGTTTTTTTCACCGACCTGAGCGCGGCGGATCGGCACGGCTGACCGCTTCCGAGCACCACGTTGCGTGTGGAAAGGCCGGAAAATCGCTCGAATCCACGCCGTGTGCGTTTTTTCCCCCTGATCGACGTCCCGATCCGCCGCGTTGGTGCGCGAGTGCGGGGTGCGGGGTCGCGAGTGTTCCGGACGAGGCCGCACGTCACCCCTATTTCACGCCGCGCGCATCGCAATCGCCTCGCGAACGACCCGGACGACGAAGCTCGCCTGCCGCTCGATGTGGTCGTACGTGAACACCAGCACCGTGAAGCCGAGCGCGGCGAGCTCGCTCCACTGCCGGCGGTCCCGCTCGAAGACGGCCCGGTCCGTGTGGTGTCGGACGCTGTCGAGCGCGATGACCACCCGACTGAGGAGCAGGTCGACTCGGGCGATCTCGCGGCCGTGCGCATCGTGGATCGGCACCTGGCGACGCGGCGTCGGGAGCCCGCCGTCTCGGAGCCGTTGGACGGCGCGGGTTTCGAGGTAGCTCTCGGTGGGCGCCGCGCCCACCGGCCGGCGGGCGAGCACAGCCTCGATCGACCCACGCCCCGGACGTCGCCGAGTCGAACCGTCGAGGACGCGGCCGATCTCGTCGAGGGTCACGAGTCCGTCGCGAAGTGCGCTCTCCAGGGCGAGCTCGACTCGATCGAGCGTGCCGATGGGTTCTTGGTCACCGATCCATCGGAGCAGAGGTGACGTGGCGGTGCCGATGTCCACGAGTGTGTCTGCCACGGCGGTCACCGGGTGGCCGTTGAGCTGAAGCAAGTCCGGAGTGTGGCGCGTTCGGATGAGCCCGCGACCTCGCATGCCAGACGCCATCGGCATGCGCACGGTGAGGGGACGCGCGTGCGGATACCCGTCCAACCCCCACAGCGACGCAGCCGTTTCGCGACAAGCCGCCGCGCCTGGCCCGGCCGATGCGATCAGCCTCCGGAGTGCGTCGTCGTCACCGGGTGGAAGGAACCGGCCCTTGCACACACGGATGAGCCCGCCGTCGGACACGGCTTCGGCGCGTTGACGTTTCGTGAGGCCGGCGGTGGCGATGGTTGAAGTGGACAGGAACGAGGGGGAAGCGAAGGCTGGGAGCACCTCACGCATGCCGTCACCGTAAACGAGGGGTATGTCAGCGAACCGTCCCCGCCCCAGCGCGGCGGATCGGCACCGAGCGACCGTCCAAACGGTCACTCCACGTGGGCAATGGGCCGAATCGTCGGGGATTCGTGCGGCGAGCGTGAGAAATTCGGATGCGGCCTGTGCCGATCCGCCGCGCTCGGTCCTCGGTGCCGATCCGCCGCGCTCGTCGCGCGGACATGGCCCGTGCCGATCCGCCGCGCTGGCTGCTGTTGCGACCGCCAGCCGCGTGCGAGGCTGGCACCGTGCGCAGCGAGCGGGAAGAACTCTGGGAGATCAACGCCGGCTGGTGGCAGGACGGCTTCACCGACGGCGCCGACGTCGAGTACGTCGAGCAGATCATCCCGATGATGATCGAGCGCATCCAGGGGGCGACGCGGGTCCTCGATGTGGGAACGGGTGAGGGCCAGCTGGCCCGGATCGCGGCGGGTCTCGGTGCCTACGCCGTGGGCATCGACCCCACATGGGCCCAGATCGAGGCCGCCGCGACCAAGGCCGGACCGCCTGGATATGCCCGAGCCGAGGCCGCCGCCCTGCCCTTCGCCGACGCCACCTTCGACTGTGTACTTGCCTGCCTCGTCTTCGAGCACATCGCCATGGTCGACGAGGCGATCGCCGAGGTGGCCCGGGTCCTCGAGCCGGGCGGCCGCTTCCTGTTCTTCCTCAACCACCCGCTCCTGCAGACGCCGGGCAGCGGCTGGATCGACGACCACATCCTCGACGAGCAGTACTGGCGGATCGGGCCGTATCTGGTCGAGTCCGACGAGATCGAGGAGGTCGAGAAGAACGTGTTCATACCGTTCGTTCACCGGCCGATGAGTCGTTATGTGAATGCAATGGCGGCGAACGGATTGCTATTGACGGAGATGCAGGAGCCGCCTCCCCCGCCCGGGTTCCTCGAACTTGCCGGCGAGTACGGCGAAGCGGGCACGATCCCGCGCATGCTGCTGCTCAACGCCGTGAAACACACTGTGCCGCACGCAATCCCGGGGACCTGACGTGGCTGAGTTCGTGATCATCACGGGTATGTCCGGCGCCGGGCGCAGCACCGTGTCGAACGCGTTCGAAGATCTCGGCTGGTTCGTCATCGACAACATGCCGCTGCGCCTCGTGGGCAAGGTGGCCGAATTGGTGGAGGGCCCGAACGCCACCATCGAGAAGGTCGCCTTCGTCGTCGGTCGGAACGGTCCCGAAGAGCTGAGCGCCGAGGACGACCTCGACTCGGCCGTCGACCAGCTGAAGGCCGCAGGCTCCCGAGTCCGTATCGTGTTCCTGGACGCGGCCGACGAAGTGCTTATCCGCCGCTACGAGGGCACCCGCCGCCGCCACCCTTTCGCCGAACAGGACCGCGTCACGCAAGGGATCGAGCGTGAGCGGCGGCTGCTCGGGCCGGCGAAGGCGCGGGCGGATGTGCTCGTCGACACCGGCAGTCTGAACGTGCACCAGCTGAAAGAGCGCATCGTCAACCTGTTCGTGCACAGCGACCACTCGACGATGGCCGTCAACGTGGTGTCGTTCGGGTTCAAGCACGGGCTCCCAGGCGACGTGGACCTCGTGTTCGACCTCCGGTTCCTCCCGAACCCGCACTGGGTGGAAGACCTTCGGGCCTACACGGGGCTCGACGCTCCGGTCCGGGACTACGTCCTCGGCAACCCCGACGCGCAGACCTTCCTGGTGAAGCTCGACGATCTGCTGGGCATGCTCCTGCCCGCGTACGTCAAGGAGGGCAAGGCCTATCTCTCGATCGCCGTCGGCTGCACCGGTGGCCAGCACCGGTCGGTGGCCATCGCCGAAGCGCTCGCCATGTTGATGGCGAAGCGTGGCTTCCCGGCCAACATCCGCCACCGCGACATCGAGAAGCGATGAGCGACTCATCAGATGCGGTGCCCGTGTCAGCGGGCGACCCGAGGCATGCCGAGGGTGGTCCGATGAGCGCCGCCGACGATCTGGACGCCACGAAGGAGCGTCGTCGCGGCACGCGCGTGGGTCTCGACCCGAACGGTCCGAAGGTGACCGCTCTTGGCGGCGGTTACGGACTCTCGGCGACGCTGCGTGCCGCCCGGAAGTACGCGAGCGCCGTGACGGGCGTGGTGTCCGTCGCCGACGACGGCGGCTCCAGCGGACGGCTGCGACGGGCCTTCGGCATCCCGGCGCCGGGCGATCTGCGGCGCTGCCTCGTGGCCATGGCCGAACCGGGGTCGATCTGGGCCGAGGCCTTCGATCATCGCTTCGCCGCGTCCGAGTTGGAAGGCCATCCGCTCGGCAACATCGTGATCGCCGGACTCACCGAGACGCTGGGCGACTTCGGCCACGCCATCGACGAGGCGCTGCGCCTGCTCGGTGGCGTGGGGCGCGTGATCCCGGCCACGGCTGAGCCGGTCACGTTGAAGGCGACGTACCGGCGCGCGGGCGGTACGGCGGCGCGGCCGATCTCGGTAGAGGGAACCGTCGAAGGCGAGGCAAAGGTAGGCACGACGCCGGGTCTCACGGGCATCGCTGTCGTGCCTGCGGATCCACTGGTCCACGAGGATGCGATCGCGGCAATCCATTCCGCTGATCAGATCTGCATCGGACCCGGGTCGCTGTTCACGAGCGTCCTTGCCGTCATGGCCGTGCCGGCCATCCGCGACGCCGTGGCCACGGCCAAGGGCAACCGGATCTACGTCTGCAACCTCAGCGAGCAGCATCCCGAGACGAGCGGCTACGACGTTGCCGCCCACGTCGGCGCACTCATCGCCCATGGCGTGGTCATCGACACGATCGTCTACGACCCGGCCCGACTTCCGCTCGGCCGCCTCCCGATCGGCCTGGAGGTCGTCACCCGTCCCCTCGCCGACGCCACGGGCCGCCTCCACTTGCCCGACCTTTTGGCGGCGGCACTTGCGGACATCCGATGAGTCGATGGGCGTCGGGACCGGCGGTTCGGGCGCGGTCGACGGAGCGAGCATGATGTGCGGTCCGGCAAGCCGCCGGACCCCGAGGAAGGGACCCCTTCATGGCAGTGCGTGTGGCGATCAACGGATTCGGCCGTATCGGCCGCAACTTCCTGCGGGCGGTGATCGAGCAGGAGAAGGCGACCGGTGAGAGGACGATCGATTTCGTCGCAGTCAACGATCTCACCACGGTCAAGACGCTGGCCCACCTCCTCAAGTTCGACTCGGTCATGGGCCGTCTCCACAACGACGTCACCGTCAGCGACAAGGGCATCAGCGTCGATGGCGACGAGTTCCTCGTCCTCGCCCAACGCGACCCGGCCCAGCTTCCGTGGAAGGACCTTGGCGTCGACCTCGTCATCGAGTCGACGGGCTTCTTCACCGACCGGGACAAGGCCGCGGCCCACGTCGATGCCGGAGCCCCGCGCGTGATCGTAAGCGCGCCTAGCAATGGTGCCGACGCAACGTTCGTCTACGGCGTCAACCACGACACCTATGACCCGGCCGCACATGTCGTCGTCTCGAACGCGAGCTGCACCACCAACTGCTTCGTCCCGATGATCAAGGTCCTCGACGACGCGTTCGGCGTCGAGAAGGGCCTCATGACGACGGTCCATGCGTATACCGGCGACCAGATGCTCGTCGACGGTCCGCACAGCGACCTTCGCCGCGCCCGGGCCGCGGGCATCAACATCGTCCCGTCGTCCACCGGCGCCGCCCGCGCCACGAGCCTCGTGCTCGCCTCGATGAAGGGCAGGCTGGACGGCCAGTCGCTTCGCATCCCGCTCCCGGTCGGCTCGATCACCGACTTCACCGGTGTCCTCGGCAAGGACGTCACCGCTGCTGAAGTCAACGAGGCGTTCAAGGCCGCGGCGACGAGTGGCCCGCTCAGCGGCGGCGTGCTCGTCTACTCCGAAGATCCGCTCGTGTCGTCGGACATCGTCGGCCAGGCGGCCAGCTGCACGTTCGACTCGCAGCTCACACAGACCATCGGCAACCTCGTGAAGGTGTTCGGCTGGTACGACAACGAGTGGGGCTATTCGAACCGCCTCATCGATCTCGTCCGCCACATCGGCACCACGAAGTAACCCGGCGGAATCAACGTGAAATTCGGCGTTCCCGAGCTCGAGGACCTGCCCCCTGTCGACGGGAAGCGGGTCCTCGTCCGCTGCGACTTCAACGTGCCGATCACCCGAGGCGGCACGGCTGATCACCCCGCTGCGACCATCGACGACGACCTCCGCATCCGTGCCGCACTGCCGACGCTGCAGTGGTTGATCGAGCGCGGCGCGATCGTCACGGCGTGTTCGCACCTCGGGCGTCCGAAGGGCGCGCGCGATCCGAAGTACTCGATGGAACCGGTTGCGGCACGGCTGAAAGAGCTCGCACCAGAGGTGATACTTCTCGACAACCTGCGCTTCAACGCCGGCGAAGAGGCCAACGACCCGGCGTTCGTGCAGCAGCTGATCGCCGGCCAGGACCTCTACGTCGACGACGCGTTCGGCGCGGCCCACCGCTCGCACGCATCCATCGTGGGCCCGCCGCAGTTTCTCCCGAGCGCGGCCGGCAGGCTGCTGGCGAAGGAAGTCGAGGTGCTCGGCGGTCTGCTCGATTCGCCCAAGCGCCCGTTCGTCACGGTGCTCGGCGGCTCGAAGGTGAGCGACAAGCTCGGCGTGATCGAGTCGCTCCTGGCGAAGTGCGATCAGCTCGTGATCGGCGGCGGGATGTGTTTCACGTTCCTCGCCGCGCTCGGCCACCCGGTCGGCGGCTCGCTGTTCGAGGCCGACCAGGTCGAAACGTGCAAGCGACTCCTCGCGTTGGCGAAAGCCGATGGCCGGGACAAGATCGTCCTGCCGAGCGACATCACGGCACTCTCACCCGAGGGTATGTTCGGCGCCGATCCGACGAAGCGCACCGGCGAGGTCCGACAGGTCGGCCGATCGATACCGGACGGGTGGAAGGGCCTCGACATCGGCCCTGGTTCGGCGGCGGAGTTCGGCGACGTGATCCTCGACGCCCGAACGGTGTTCTGGAACGGGCCGATGGGCGTGTTCGAGGACGATCGCTTCGCGGCCGGCACCCGGACCGTGGCCCAGTCGATGGCCGACACCAAGGCGTTCACGATCGTCGGTGGCGGCGACAGTGCCGCAGCCCTCGCGAAGTTCAAGCTCGACGACGAGGTGAGCCACGTCTCCACCGGCGGCGGCGCCAGCCTCGAGTACCTGGAGCAGGGCGACCTACCTGGCCTCGCCGCGCTCCGCGCCTCCGCTGATCGTCTGCGCGTAGAGGAATAGGGAGGCACCCGCCATGGCCAAGATCCGAACGCCGCTCATCAGCGGCAATTGGAAGATGCACCACAACCACCTCGAGGCACTCCACTGCGTCGAGAAGCTGCATTTCCGCCTCCACAAGGACGACTACGCCCACGCCGACGTCAGCGTGCACCCGCCGTTCACCGATCTGCGTACGGTGCAGACGTTCCTGGCCGGGGAGAAGCACGCGCAGATCCTCCTCGGTGCACAGAACTGCCACCCCGAGCCCAACGGTCCGTTCACCGGTGAGGTCAGCGTCGCGATGCTGGCGAAGCTCGATGTCCGCTACGTCCTCACCGGCCACAGTGAGCGTCGCGCCATGTTCGGTGAACTGGATGAGTTCGTGAACGGCAAGGTGAAGGCCATCCTGAAGCAGGGAATGGTGCCGATCTTCTGCTGTGGCGAGACCTTGGCCGAGCGCGAGGCAGGCGGGGCCGAAGCGAAGGTACGCGCACAGATCATCGCCGGGCTCGACGGCGTCAAGCCGGCCGACGTGGGCAGTCTCGTGGTCGCCTACGAGCCCATCTGGGCGATCGGTACCGGCCTCACGGCGAGTGCCGCAGATGCGCAGGAGATGTGCGCGGCCGTGCGAGAGCAGATCACCCGGACGTTCGGGGCCGAAGCCGGGTTGCGGGTCCGCGTCCAGTACGGCGGCTCAGCCAAGTCCGCGAATGCGGTGGAACTCCTCTCACAGCCCGACATCGACGGCCTCCTCGTGGGCGGGGCGAGCCTGGACCCCGACGAGTTCGCGAAGATCGTGCAGGCGGCTGCATCCTCGGCTTGAGCGGGCGCGGGGTGTAGCCTCCGAGTGCCCAAAAACCCGAGTCAAAGCTCAGGATTCGAAGCTCAAGTTTACCTATTTGTCAAACCGATAATTCCTACTATCACCAGATCCGCGTTTGCGGTACGTCTGGTGGGCACGTCCGGCAGATGCCGTAAGTGGCTGTGGGCTTTGAGAGAGGATCGCCGGAAAATGAAGAAGAAGCTGCTTGCTGCGGCATTGGCCGGAGGGCTTGCGATCGCCGGGGCCGCCTCGAGTGCGACCGCCGCGACGAAGACCACGAAGAAGCCGGTGAAAGCGACGACGAAGCCCACCACGGCTCCGACGACGGCATCGCCGACCACCGCAGCGCCCGCCGCGACGCCGACCACGGCCGCCGGTGCGGGGAAGAAGGGCGGCACGTTCACTGCATTGAACCTCGCAACCGGCGATCCGGATCACATCGACCCGAGCCTCGCGCATACGGTCGAAGCCAGCCAGGTCACCACCCAGCTCTATGACGGCCTCGTCGACATCGACTACGACACGGGCGAGCTCAAGGCCGATGTGGCCGACAAGTGGACGGTCAGCGCCGACGGCAAGACCGTCCTCTTCACGCTGAAGAAGACCACGTTCTCCAACGGCGAAGCGGTGCTGCCGTCGAGCTTCAAGTGCTCGTGGGAGCGGTCGCTGCGTCCCGAGCTGGCATCGGAAGTGGCTTACCACCTGTATTCGATCAAGGGCGGGCAGGATGTCAACGAGGGCAAGGCCAAGGCACTCGACGCGGTCGTGGCCGACGACGCCGCGATGACGCTCACCGTGAACCTCGCCCTGCCGTACTCGTCGTTCGTGGCCGAGACCCAGCACACCGTCTTCTCGCCGCTGCCCAAGGCAGGCTGCGCAGCCGGGAAAGACTACGAGCAGGGTGTCATGGTCGGCAATGGCCCGTTCAAGATGGCCGAACCCTGGAAGCACGACCAGTCGATCCGCCTGGTGCGCAACGACAGCTACTTCGGTGGCATCAACAAGCACGCCGCCTACCTCGACGGTTTGGACTTCCGGATCACCAAGGACGTCCTCGCGGCGTACAACCTCTTCGAGTCCGGCACCGGCGACAACTCGCCGATTCCGGCCGGCCGGTACAAGGAAGCGGCTGCGAAGTACGGGGCGAAGGGGAACGAACGTCCCACGCTGAGCGTCCAGTACTACGGCTTCAACTGGACCGATCCGGTGGTCGGAGGCTTCGCGAACACGAAGCTGCGCCAGGCCATCTCGGCGGCCATCAACCGTGATCAGATCAACCAGCTGATCTTCGACGGCACTCGTGCGCCGGCGACGTCGTTCACACCGCCCGGCGTGCCCGGCTACAGCAAGAGCCTGGCCGTGATCAAGACGTCCGCCGATGTCGACACGGCCAAGCGGCTCCTGGCCGAGTGGGGCAAGCCCATTCCGACCATCAAGCTACGGGTCAACAACGTGAGCGCCAACATCCAGTTGGCGAACATCATCGTGGCCAACCTCAAGGACGTCGGCATCAATGTGGAGCTCGATCCGAAGCCGTCCACCGGGTACTTCACCGAGCTGGCCAACGGCAACAGCCACCAGTTCTACCGGTCGGGCTGGGTCTACGACTACGCCGGCATGGACAACGGCCTCTACCCTCTGTGGTCGACCGCCGCCGTTGGCCAGGACAATTCGGCGAAGTTCTCCAGCGCCCAGTTCGACAAGGACGTCAACGATGCCCGCTCCACCGCCGATCCGGCCAAACAGGCGTCGCTCTATCAGGCGGCCGAGAAGATCGTCCTCGAGCAGGCTGTAGCCGTTCCACTGATCTGGGGAAGGTGGGGCCAGGTCACCTCGAAGCGGGTCGACGGCTACCCGCAGGGTTCGACGGGCTTCGTCGACTACAACGAGGTCAGTTTCAAGTAGTGATCGATGAGGGGCCGGGCCGTACGG
>JAYUDQ010000778.1:0-3044 GCA_043739745.1 Acidimicrobiia bacterium
TTCTACTCGGTCTCCATCTCCGGATACCACATCGCCGAAGCAGGGGCCAATCCGATCAGCCAATTGGCCTTCACCCTGTCGAACGGGTTCACCTACGTAGAGGCGTATCTGGCCCGCGGCATGCGCGTGGACGACTTCGCCCCGAACCTCTCGTTCTTCTTCTCGAACGGCATGGATCCGGAGTACACGGTGATGGGACGGGTGGCCCGGCGGATCTGGGCCATTGCCATGCGTGAGCGCTACGGTGCGAACGATCGCAGCCAGCGGCTGAAGTACCACGTACAGACATCGGGCCGTTCCCTGCACGCGCAGGAGATCGGATTCAACGATATTCGCACGACGCTGCAGGCGCTTTGCGCGGTCTATGACAACTGCAACAGCCTGCATACGAACGCCTACGACGAGGCGATCACGACACCGACCGAGGAATCAGTCCGTCGTGCACTCGCCATTCAGATGATCATCAACCGTGAGTGGGGTGTCTCCATGAACGAGAACCCACTGCAGGGGAGCTTCATCGTGGATGAGCTCACCGACCTCGTCGAGGAAGCGGTGCTGGCCGAGCTCGAGCGCATCAGCGAGCGCGGCGGTGTGCTGGGCGCTATGGAGACCGGCTACCAGCGCGGTCGCATCCAGGACGAGTCGATGCTCTACGAGCACCGCAAGCACGACGGCTCGCTGCCCATCGTCGGCGTCAACACGTTCCTCGGACCCGTCACCGACGTGGTGCCGAAGACCATCGCGCTGGCCCGCTCCACCGACGACGAGAAGCGTGACCAGCTCGACCGGCTCCATGACTTCCAGGCCCGCCACGCGTCCGAGTCGACCGCTGCGCTGGAGCGGCTCCGCGACGCGGCGCTGGCCGGCGAGAACCTGTTCGCGGTCCTGATGGACGCGGTGCGCGTCTGTTCGCTGGGGCAGATCACGAACGCACTGTTCGAAGTCGGCGGCCGGTACCGGCGCAACGTCTGAGCTGATGGCGACGGGAGCTGATGGCGGTCCGCCACCTGTCCACCTACAGTGCCGGACGTGGCTTCTGCGATCGATCTGGGTGACGCGTCGACGCCGGCGAGATCGCTACTCCGGCGTGGCGCATCGGGGCGGCCCGGATCGCCGCTCGTCTCGGATGCACACCTGGCCACGGCCGTGCGGCACACGCTCGTACCAGTGGCGCGTCGGCTCTACCCGCTCGACATCGAGGGTGGTGCGAACGTCCCGGCCACGGGCCCGGTGATCATCGCGGCGAACCACATCTCGTTCTTCGACACCGTGGCGCTGATGCTCGGCGTCCCGCGTCCGACGTCATTCGTGGGCAAGGCCGAGTACATGGACAAATGGGCGACCCGGCGTCTGTTCACCGCACTCGGCCTCATCCCGATCGAGCGTGAGCAGGCCCGCCAGGCCATGGCCGCACTCGACGTTGCGGCGAAGGTCCTCACGGCCGGCAACGTGCTCGCCATCTACCCCGAGGGAACCCGGTCGCGCGACGGCCTCCTGCACAAGGGCCACACCGGTGTCGCCCAGCTGGCCCTCATGAGCGGCGCCCCGATCGTGCCGGTCGGCATCATCGGGAGCGATGAAGTGCAGCCGATCGGCTCGAACTTCCCCCGCCCATTCCGGCGCTGCACGATGCGCTTCGGCGAGCCGCTCCTTCCCGGGGACTACGGCGGCCCGGGCCGTCGGCGCCGGCACCAGCTCACCGGCGATCTCATGGAAGCCATTCGACGGCTCTGCGGCCGGCAGATCTCCGAGGCCTGGGCAAGCGAGGAGCCGCCGCTGTTCCGAGGCGGTTCCGAGAGCGTGTACCGAGTGGTGCCGACGACCGGTGAGGCGTTGAGCGGATGGGGCGGCGCCGCGCAGGTCGCAGTGGGCGACGTGTGCGGCAGCTGGGACGATGCCCGGGTCGGAGAGGTTCGCCGACTCTCGCTGCGGACCGACCCGGATGGCAGTGTGCACTTCATGACCGAGATGTCGGTCACCGTGAAGTTCAGACCGACGGCACCTGTCGTCGGTACAACGGACAACTAGGGGGACCCGTGGGGGACAGCGTCTATCAGGTGATCGAGCTGATCGGTTCGAGCAGCGATTCTTGGGAACTGGCGGCGCAGAACGCCGTCCGCGAGGCCTCGAAGTCGTATGCGGACCTACGGGTTGCCGAGGTGGTCGAGATGGACGTGCTCATCGAGAACGGGTCGGTTATCGCCTATCGGACCAAGCTGCGGCTCAGCTTCAAGGCCTCCGTCACGGGCTGACCATCATCTCGCCGTAGTGCTCCTCGAGACACGGAGGGCAGATGCAGTGGCTGAAGCGGGCGTTCGAGTTGTTCTCGACGTACCGTTCGACCGTCCTCCAGAAGCCCTCGTCGCTGCGGATGTTCTTACAATGCATGCAAATCGGGATCAGCCCCGTGAGAAGCCGGACCTCCTCCAACGACTGCTGGAGGAGACGCGCGGCATGCCGGAGCTCGAGGAAATGCGAGACCGCGCGCGCGAGCGAAGCAAGCGCGTCGCGCTGATCGCCGGTGAGTCGCCGTGGCTTCATGTCGATCACGCACAGCGCCCCGACATTGTGCCCACCAGAAGTTCTGAGCGGCATTCCTGCGTAAAATCGAATCCGTGGCGGTCCGGTCACAAGGGGGTTGTCGGCGAAGCGAGGGTCGCTCGTCGCGTCCCGGACTTCGAGCAGCTCGTCAGCGAGGATGGTATGCGCGCAGAATGACGCATCTCGATCGGTCCCCTCGGACACGATCCCCACGGAACTTTTGAACCATTGGCGGGTCGTGTCCACGAAGGTGACAACGGAAATCGGCGTTTTGCAGACATGAGCGGCAAGACGGGTGATGTCGTCGTAGGCGCGCTCGCGGCCGGTGTCCAAGATGGCGAGATCTCGAAGGGCTGTGACGCGAGCGCTCTCATTGGTGGGTATGGCCGCGATTGGCACGCCGAGACACTACCCCTGTAGCGCTGCGGAATGAACCCGACGTCCAATGAAGGCGCAGGTTCGGCGGCGCTCAGACCTCGAAGGGCACGAGCGGGATCAACTCG
>JAYUDQ010000779.1:0-3040 GCA_043739745.1 Acidimicrobiia bacterium
ATCCTGCTTTCTGGTCGGCAGGTCCGCCTCGCTCCGCTCTACGACGTCGCCTCGGCCGCTACCTACGGCGTGCATCCGAAGAAGCTGAGGATGGCCCAGAAGATCGGTGGCGAGTACTGCCCGGCATCCGTGGGCGCTCGCGATTGGGAACGACTTGCGATTGCGGCTCGCGTCGACCCCGAGCGGCTCCTCGCCGCGATCCGGGACATGGCGGCCCGGTTGCCGGACGCCATCGCGACGGCACTGGAGTCCATGGCGCCGACGGCGGAAGAGCGCGTCGCTGCCGGCCGGCTTCTCGGGGCCCTTGTCCCTTGGATCGAGCGCTGCCTGGCTTCTGTCGCGGGCTGACCCCGAGTGGCGGAGCAGGCCGCCTCTCATCACCCTCCCATCTGTTCCTCGGCCAGACTGTCGCCCGTGCCCTACTGCCACATCCATCCAGACCGTGAGACCGGTCGATCGTGCACCCGCTGCGGGCGCCCGGCGTGTCCGTCCTGCCTTCATGATGCGGCGGTCGGCGCGCACTGCACGTCCTGCGTGATCGCCGCCCGGGGCCCGGCGAGCCAGCAGCTGAAGCGCAAGGTCCGCACGGTCACCGCGACGCTGTTCCCGGTCACGAAGGCGCTCATTGCCATCAATGCCGTCGTCTTCGTCCTTTCGCAGGCCAAGGTCAAGACGTTCGACAACGCGCATCTCGGGATTGCGGCGTACTTCATCCAGCATGGCGAGTGGTGGCGAATCGTCACGTCCGGCTTCGCGCACGTCAACATCATCCACATCGGGTTCAATATGTACGCGTTGTATGCGCTGGGGCAGGCGATGGAGCGCCAACTCGGCTCGGGCCGCTTCCTTGCGGTCTACGGTGTGGCGCTGCTGGGCGGCAGCCTCGGCGCAATCCTGTTCGAGCCCAACGCGCTTGCGGTCGGCGCGTCCGGTGCCGTGTTCGGCCTCTTCGGTGCGATGGCCGCGGCGATGCGGCAGCGGGGAATGTCGGTGATGAAGAGCCCGCTCGGCCCGACCCTGCTGATCAACTTCGTCCTCACGTTCGCAATCCCGGGCATCGCCATCGGCGGCCACATAGGCGGGTTCATCTTCGGTGGGCTGGCCGGTGGTGCGCTGCTGCACCCGGGGCGGGTCGGCGACAACAAGGTGCAGGACGCAGCCGTGCTCGCCGGTATGGGCGTGCTCGCCGTCGTTGCGACCCTGTACTTCGCCAAGCACGGGTTGAATGGCGGCCGTGGCCTGTGGCCGCGCAATTCGTGAGCCTCCGCAACTCGTGAGCCTCTCCACGCCATGATCGACCAGAAGCTCAAGCGCTCGCTCGGCCAGATGATGCATGCGGTCCAGGTGGTCGGCGCGACCGATGGCGCGGACCCCCACCTCTACTGCTCACACTGGGTCATGCAGGTCAGCTTCGAAGAGCCGATCGTGATGGCCTCGGTGTCCCCGAAGCACGATACCTATGCACACATCGCATCGACCGGCCGGTTCAGCGTTTCGGTGCTTGCTGCCGACCAGATCGCACAAGGTCAGTACTTCTCGTACCCGGGGCGGCGCTTCCACAACGTCGCCGAGGAGTACGTCGAGGACTGGGACGGTCTGCCGGTCGTCGCCAACGCGATCGCGTGGCTGCGCTGCGAAGTCGAGGAACGCCTCACGATGCACGACCACGAGCTGTTCTTCGCCCGCGTCACCGCCACACGCGAGGGTCGGCTCAAGGACCCGCCGCTGCTCTACTCGTCGCGGCTCGGCTGGCGCTCCGCGGGCGGCCCGGCCCGCGAGCCCGGGGTCAGCGTCCGAGACCAGTTGCTGGCCCGCCTTCCGGCTGATGCGACAACCGATCGGGACGCTGCCCAAGACGAGTGACATCGACACCGGCGTGCGGATGCCCATCAGGGAGAGCTATCCGGCGATGCGGTGATGTACCATCATCATTGATGCGTACAACCCTCGACCTGGACGACGATGTGCTTGCTGCCGTGAAGCAGGTCGCCATGGTGAGCGGAAAATCGGCCGGCGCAGCTGCCTCCGAGCTCATCCGACGAGGCCTCACGCAAACCCGGTCCTTGCAGCGGCGCGACGGCCTTCTCATGTTCCCGGAGCCAGCTGCAGGAGTGAAGGTCACCGCCGAGTTGGTCGACCGACTGTTCGACGAGCTTCCCTGAAATCCTTGTGCGGCACCTTCTCGACGTCAACGTGGTGTTGGCCATCGTCGACCCAGCGCATGAACATCACGTCGCCGCGCTGTCGTGGTTCGAGGCGATCGGCCGGTCGGGATTCGCGACCTGTCCGATCGTCGAGAACGGTGTGCTTCGCGTCGCTTCGAGTGCGGCGTATCCGAACCGACCTGGCGACGTCGACACGGTCCGCCGGGTGCTCGACGGAATCTGCGAACTCCCGGGGCACGTGTTCTGGCCCGACTCGATTTCACTGCGCGTGGTTCTCCCGCCCGTGACGCAGCTCAGCTCACGCCAGGTGACCGACGTCTACCTTGTGGCACTCGCAGCCGCGAACCGAGGACGCTTCGCCACGTTCGACCGGCGCATTCCCATGGTGGCCCTGAAGGGCGCCGGGAAGACCGTAGTGGTGTTGGACACCTGACGCTCACGAGATCAGAACAGCATGTCCGCACGGCGGACGCTCTCGGGGAAAGCCTGCGTCCGAAGTCGGTGGTGGGCGACGAGCGCCCCCGGTGGGCCGAGCAGCGTGGCGAGCGCGAAGCCCCTCGTCCACTTCATGGCCCGGAAGATGTCGGCCACCATCACCGCAAAGGCGATGCAGATGAAGCCGTGGAAATACGCAACGACGCGCAGGAACAGGTAGTTGCTGTCCGAGTGGTTGTCGAGCACGTACTTACGGAACATGAAGACCGCCAGCAGGCAGTAGCTGACTGCCTCGGTGATCGCGATGATCTTCGTGACCTTCACCTTCCGGCGAAGCTGTGACATCGGCGAGAGCTGCGCGAGGGCCTCGCCGACCTTCGGCTGCTCGATCTCCACGCCGGTCAGCTTCGCACGGTCCGCGCCGAGGGGATTTCGGCTCG
>JAYUDQ010000780.1:0-7835 GCA_043739745.1 Acidimicrobiia bacterium
CGCGACAGGTTTTTCGCTGTTCGGGGGATGGTCTGTCGAGCGGCGCATCGTGCGGGCCGCCAGCCGGCTCGCCGGCACCGCCCGAGGCGAGGATGCGGCATTCGGGACGTGGCTCCGGGCCGGGGAGCGGATCGAGTCGCTGATCGGGCTGATCGACCCGGAGCTCTGCCAGCTCGTGGCGTGAGACTGATGGCGGGCGGGGCAGGTCCCGCCACCGATCCCGCGCCCTGCTCCCTGGTCGTGTTGCGCGAGGATGTGCGGGTGTTCAAGCGAGTCATCTGGTGGGCCAGCGGCGCAGTGATGGGCGCGGGCGGTTCGGCTTGGGTGCAGCGCAAGGTGAAGCGCACCGTGCAGTCCAAGAGGGCGAAGTACGCACCATCTGCGGTTGCCGTGCGCGTGGGCGATCGGCTCACCGGCAGCGTCCGCGGTGTCGGCGAGACGGTGCGTGACGTGATCGACGAGGGGCGCACGGGTATGCGACAGCGCGAGGCCGAGTTGCATGCCGAGCTGGAAGGACCGAGCGGGCGACGGCATCGGCACCGTCGGGGGGCTCGGCCACGCTGACACCGGCCGCGACGGCGTGGGCCACGCGGCTCTGCGCTACGACGAGACGAATTCGACGTCGACGTCGTACCGTGCGATCTGCGGGTCGGCGGTCACCAGTGTGAGGCCAAGGCATCTGGCCTGGGCGATGAGGAGGCGATCGAATGGATCGCGATGCAACGCAGGCAACTCGTCGACCCCGAGGGCATGCATGTGCTCCACGGCCAAGGCGGCCGTGCCGGAGCGGCGCATGCGGTCTGGCACGTACAGGTGGGGCGGTTCCGGAAGGGGAAGTTTCCCGAGTCCGTACTTGATCGAGATCTCCCAGCTGCTCGCCGCCGAAAGGAGCACGTCGTTCGCGTCGTCGCTGAGTTGATCGAGCAACGGGCGCGCAAGTCGGCTCGGTGCCGACTGCAGCCAGAGCCACACGTGGGTGTCGATGAGGTACCGCTTCATCGCTCGAAGTCGGCGAGGAACTCGTCGGGCATGGCTGCGTCGAAGTCTTGTGGCACCTCGAAGCGGCCGATGTCGTGGCCGAAGTTGCGGAGTTGTCGAGAGCGGACCGGCACAAGGCGCGCGACCGGATCACCGTTGCGCAGGATCTCGACTTCCTGACCCATGGCCACGGCGCGCAAAAGCTCGGACAGCCGGGTCTTCGCTTCGTGGACGCCTACCGAGAGTGGAGGAGACGACTTAGTCATGGACTTAGTTTACTTGAACCGAAAGGGTAGCCTCGACCGACGTTTGAGACGGTGCCCGATCCGAGGTTCCATTCCGGCGTTGTACGACCGCTACCTCGTGCCGCTCATCTTCGACGTCTACGCTGCCGACCTGGCCTCGCGCCTGTCGGCATTGCTCGGCACGCAGCCGTGCGCGCTGCTCGAGGTCGCGGCCGGCACAGGGGCAGTCACTCGCGAGCTCGCTTTTCGGCTGCCGGACACGGTTGCGATCACGGCCACCGATCTGAGCCAGCCGATGATCGATCATGCCGCAGGCCTGGGCACGACTCGACCGGTGGTGTGGCGTCAAGCCGACGTGATGGCGCTCCCGTTCGCCGACGACTCGTTCGACGCAGTGGTCTGCCAGTTCGGGGCCATGTTCTTCCCGGACCGGAGTGCCGGTTTCGCGGAGATGCGCCGTGTCCTTCGCCCTGGCGGCGTGCTCGTGTTCAACGTGTGGGATCGCATCGAGGAAAACGAGTTCGCCCGCATCGTCACCGAGGCGGTTGCAGAGCTGTTCCCCGACGACCCTCCCGTGTTCATGGCCCGGATCCCGCACGGCTACTACGACATGGCCGTTGTCCAGGCGGACCTCGACGCGGCCGGATTCAGCCGCCAGGCCCGATTCGACATCGTCGAAGCCCGCAGCATTGCGGCGTCGGCGGAGATCCCGGCGATTGCGCTATGCCAGGGCACGCCGTTCCGAACCGAGATCATCACGCGCGACGCATCACGCCTCGAAGAGGTGACCGCCTACGCGGCGGCTGCGATCGCCCGTGTGTTCGGCTCCGGTGTGGTCGACGGCAAAATACGCGCGCATGTCATTACCGTCGAAGCGCCGTAGCACCGGTCAGTCGGCATCTGGGACGACGTCGGTCCAGACCCGGAAATCGGCCAGGAAGTTGGGCCCGAAGGTCGTCGTGATGGCAACGTCAGCGGCGTCACGGCCGCGGGCGATTTGGATGCGACCCTTGCGTGGACGCCAGTTGCGAGGGTCCACGGTGATCCAGCGGCCGTCGAGGAACACCTCGAACCAGCCCGAGAAGTCCATCGGGCCCGTGACCGGCACATCGATGTCGCTGAGGTACCCGGTGCAGTACCGGGCCGGGATGTTGAGGGCTCGGCAGAGGGCAACACCGAGATGGGCGTAGTCACGGCAGACGCCCTGGCGCTCCTCGTACGCCTCCCACGCCGTCTTCGTCGGGCGGGCCCACTGGTAGCCGAACGTGATGTGGTTGTGCACCCAGGTGCTGACGGCCTGGACGCGCTCCCATCCGAGGGGTGTGTGCCCGAACAGCTGCCAAGCCGTCTCGGTCAGCTTGTCGCTCTCGCAGTAGCGGCTGGGGAGGAGGTACATCAATGCCTCCTCCGGCAGATCCTCCACCGCGTGCTGCTTTGCGCCGGGGACGACCTCGTCGGCCAGTCCAAGGTCGTTGATGGTGGTGTCGGCGTGGATCTGGAACGAACCGGCCGGAGCAACGAGGCGGTTGCACCAGTTGCCGAACGAGTCGCGGTACGACACGTACGGCGTCGACGGACTTGTCATCATGGTGTCGGGTGCGAGCAGGTCAGACGCCCGGCTGTAGTGCACGTTCAACAGCACGATCATCGGCGTGGGCTGCACGAACTCGTAGGTCAGGGAGTAGCCGATGCGGATGCGCACGAGATTTCACCTCGGCGCTCATCATGGTTCGGTTCGATGCCGGGTCCTGACGCGCGTCCGGCCCAGGTTGCGGGCAACTTCGTGGTCGAAAGCCGGTGGGAGCGGCATTCGCCGACAAAGTTCACGATCTGGCGGGCGGTGGGCTCATGGGTCGGTCGGTAGGCTGGGGCAACCATGCCGTCCGTACCCTCGCTTTCGCATCGGCCCGAGAACACGCCGCAGACCGCCGACGGGCTCCGTCGCGCCTTCCTCGACTTCTTCGCCGCACGGGGGCACACCGAGGTGCCGAGCGCAAGCCTCATCCCGCACGATCCGAGCGTTCTGTTCAACGTGGCCGGCATGGTGCCGTTCAAGAACTACTTCACCGGCGACGAGACACCGCCGTTCAAGCGGGCGACCACATCGCAGAAGTGCGCCCGGGCCGGTGGCAAGCACAACGACCTCGACGACGTCGGCCGCACAGCGCGTCACCTCGTGTTCTTCGAGATGCTCGGCAACTTCAGCTTCGGCGACTACTTCAAGCGCGACGCCATCACGTATGCATGGGACTTCGTCACCAACGTGCTCGGCTTCGACCCCGACACGCTTTGGGTCACGGTGCACGAGTCCGACGACGAGGCCGAACAGCTCTGGCAGGAGCTCACCACGATGCCGATGGAGCGCATCCAGCGCCTCGGCGACAAGGACAACTTCTGGCAGATGGGCCCCACCGGCCCCTGCGGCCCGTGCTCGGAGATCTTCGTCGACCGCGGCCCGGCCTACGGCCCCGAGGGCGGGCCGCTGAACCCGTTGGCCGAGGCCCGCTACATCGAGTTCTGGAACCTCGTGTTCATGCAGTTCGACCAGGCCGAAGACGGCACGCGGACGCCCCTTCCGAAGCCATCGATAGATACGGGCGCCGGTCTCGAACGTGTCCTGTGCCTGCTGCAGGGCGTGGAGGCGGTGTGGGAGACGGACCTGATGGCGCCCATCATCGCCAAGGCGTGCGATCTCACTGGCGCGTCGTATGTGATCGGCGACTACGACGACCCCGATTCGTTCTCGCTGCGGGTCCTGGCCGAGCACGCCCGTTCCGGCGCGATGCTCATCGCCGACGACGTGTTCCCGTCGAACAACGACCGCGGGTACGTGCTGCGCCGCATCCTGCGCCGCGCAATCCGCCACGCCTACCGGCTCGGTGTGCAGCGCTCGATCCTGCCCGAGCTGATGAACGTCGCCATCGACGTGATGGCGGGTGCCTACCCGGTGGTCGCTGCTCGCCGGCAGCACATCCTGAACGTGGTCGGGCGTGAGGAGGACCAGTTCCGCAAGACGCTGGAGCGCGGCTCGATCCGGCTCGATGACGAGATCGGCGCGCTCGTCGGCGCTGCACCGCTGAGCGGGGACACGGCTTTCGAGCTGCACGACACGTTCGGCTTCCAGCTCGAGCTCACCCGGGAGATCGCGGCGGAGCGTGGCGTTGCCGTCGACGAGGTCCGCTTCGACGTGCTCATGGCCGAGCAGCGCGACCGTGCCCGTTCGGCGCGCAAGAGCGCCACCGCGCCAGAGGCCATCGCCCGGCGCTATCGCGACATCCAGGACACCATCGGTACAACGATGTTCCTCGGCTACGACGTGAACCAGGTCGATGACGCGAAGGTCGTGGACGTGATCGAGACCGAAACCGGCATCGAGGTGTTCCTCGACCGCACGCCGTTCTACGCCGAGTCGGGCGGCCAAGTGGGCGATACAGGAACGATTCTCACGGCCACGGGAAAGGTCGACGTCACCGACACGACGTACGCAGTGCCCGGTCTCGTTCGTCATGTCGGCACCCTCGTCAGCGGCACGATCGAGGCCGGCGAAATCGCAAGCGCGCAGATCAATGTCGAGAAGCGCGATGCCACCCGCCGCAACCACACCGGCACCCACCTGCTGCACTGGGCGCTGCGCCAGGTCCTCGGCGACCATGTGAAGCAGGCCGGATCGATGGTGTCGCCCGATCGGCTGCGCTTCGACTTCAGCCACTACGAAGCGGTGAACCGAGCCCAGATCAGGGCCATCGAGGACCTCGTCAACACCGTCGTGCTGAGCGCCGCGGACACGCGGAACCCAGAGGTCACGAAGGCTGAAGCCGAGCAGATGGGTGCGATTGCCTTCTTCGGCGACAAGTACGGCGAAAAGGTGCGCGTGCTGCAGGCTGGCCCGTCGCTCGAGTTCTGCGGCGGCACCCATGTCCGAAACGTCGGTCAGATCGGCATGATCAAGGTCGTCAGCGAGAGCTCGATCGGCTCGAACCTGCGCCGGATAGAGGCCACCACCGGTCTCGTCACCCTCGATCGTCTGCGCGCAGAGGAATCGCTCCTCGATGCTGCGGCCGGCGAGCTGCGGGTGAAGGCCGAGGACCTGCCCGAGCGAATCGCCAGGCTGCTCGACGAGCGCAAGGTGCTCGAGCGCGAGGTCGAGCAGCTCCGGAAGACCGCCGCTCGGGTACTGGCGCAGTCGCTGGCGCTCGGCGCAGTGAACGGATACGTCGTCACCCGCGTGGAGGGCGCCGAACGCGATGACGTGAAGGACCTCGCGGTTGCCGTGCGTGACATCGCCGGCGTCAAGGCCGTGGTGCTCGGTTCGGCGCCGGCCGGGGGAGGGGTTTCGCTCGTTGCCGCGGTCACGAAGGACAGTGGGCTGAACGCCGGCGAGCTGATCGCCGACGCGGCCAAGCTCGTGCAGGGTGGCAGTGGCAGGACGGCCGACCTGGCCATCGCCGGCGGGCGCAAGCCCGAAGGCCTCGACGACGCGCTGGCGCTGGTGCGCACGAAACTCGGGCTGAGCTGACCGCGGCGAGCCCGGCCTCCGCTTCGCTTCGGCCGGTGTTGTGGCAGGTGCCGTTGGCAGGTACCGCTCGCCGCGCCACCTACGATCGGGGGCCTATGGCTCGGGCAATAGGGGTTGACCTCGGCAGCAAGCGTGTGGGTGTTGCGTCCAGCGATGCGACGCGCACACTGGCCAGTCCGGTCACGGTGCTCGAACGCCGGGGCAGCCGTACGGCGGACCACAAGGCGCTTGCCGCGATCATCGAGGAGTACGAGGCCGACATCGTGGTGGTCGGCCTCCCCCTCTCGCTCAACGGTGGGGAGAGCCACGCGGCGAAGCTCGTGCGCGACGAAGTGGCCCAGATGACGGCTGCGCTCGCGGTGCCGATCGTGCTCCACGACGAGCGTTTCACGACAGCCACTGCGCACGCATCGATGATGGAACGCAAGATGAAGGCCGACGCACGCCGCCGGGTCGTCGACAAGGTGGCCGCAGCCGTCATGTTGCAGGGCTGGCTCGACATGCAGGCCTACCGGCGTGAGGCCGAGCTCAAGACCGCCGAGCAGGCCCGGCAGGCGGCGCAGCAGTGAGCGATCGGACCGGCGAGACGCCCGCGTCGGGCGCGGCTCCTGATCCGCGAGCCGACGTCGACGCGTGGGCGGGCGAGAGCGACTGGGGTCAGGCTGCACCACTGTTCACGGGACGTGATCCCGAGTTCGAACGGGATTGGCTCTCGGAGAGCGCGGCGCCGGCTCCCGGCCCGGTGTCGGACCCACCGGCATCCCCGCGACCCGTGGGAGGTTCGCGAGGCAGCCGACCCGCTCCGGGACGTGCCGTCGCAGCCGGGTCTGTGCAGCGCGAGCGCCGCCGTCCCGAGCCGGCCACCCGCGAGTCCGCCGACTACGGCGACCAGTACGACGACCAGTACGACGACGACATCGAGGACTTCCCCGCGCCCAAGCGTGGTCGGGCGTTCCTCGGCTTCCTTCTCGTACTCGTCGTCCTCGCCGGTGGAGTGCTTGCCGGCCTGCGTTGGTACCAGCACCAGATCGATCCGCCCGGCCCGCCCGGCGCGGCTGTCGAAGTCGTCATACCCAACAACACGCCGACGGCCAGGATCGGCGGCATCCTTCACGCCAAGGGGATCATCGGCAACGCCACCCTGTTCCGCTATTACGCCCAGTACAAGGGCCGCGGCGGGTTCGAGGCGGGCCGCTACAAGTTCCGTCTCCGACAGTCCTTCGACTCGGTGCTGACCGCGCTGGCCAAGGGGCCTTCGGTTCCGGATCAGGCCAAAGTCACCTTCCCCGAGGGTTTCCGGATCACGCAGATCGCGGCCCGCGTCGGTGCGCAGCTGCCCGGGCGTTCAACCGACGCCTTCCTTGGCGTCACTACAAGCGGCAAGGTGCGCTCCGCCTACGAACCGGCGGGCAGCACAAATCTGGAGGGGTTCCTGTTCCCGGAGACCTACACGTTCACACTCGGCGACGACGAGACGGCAATCGCCAGCCGCATGGTCGAGACGTTCGACCAGGTCGCCGACCAGGTCGGGCTCAATGACTCGGTGGCGAAGGTCGGCATCTCGCCCTACCAGACGCTGATCGTTGCGTCGCTGGTCGAGCGCGAGGCGAAGCACGACGAGGATCGCGCCAAGATCGCTCGCGTGATCTACAACCGGCTGAAGAAGGGCATGCCGCTCCAGATCGATGCCACAATCGTTTACGCGCTGGGCGGCGTCACTCGGGTGCTCGACGAAGACCTGAAGCTCGACTCGCCCTTCAACTCCTACACGAACAAGGGGTTGCCGCCGACTCCGATCGCGTCGCCGGGACGCGCTTCCCTCGAGGCGGCCCTCGCGCCGGAAGCGGGCGACTGGCTCTACTACGTGGTCACCACACCCGACGGCCACCATTCGTTCGCGACGACTTTCAAGCAGCACCAGGCGAACATCAAGCTGGCTCAGGAGCGCGGGCTGCGGTGAGGCCGGCTCCAACCGGCGCGACCCGGATTGCTGCGGTCATCGGTGACCCAGTCCGGCATTCGCTCTCGCCGGTGCTGCACAACGCTGCGTTTGCTGCGCTGGGGCTCGACTGGATCTACGTGGCGCTGCCGGTCGC
>JAYUDQ010000781.1:0-7831 GCA_043739745.1 Acidimicrobiia bacterium
CCGGTCGTGCGCGGCCGCAAGGGCGAGTACACGGAGCTGCTCGCCGACCTCGCGAAGCAGGGCTACGCCCGCGCCCGTATCGATGGCGAGATCAAGGAGTTGAACGAGTCGATCGAGCTGGCTCGCTACGAGAACCACTCGATTGCGGTGATCATCGACCGCCTCGTCAGTCGTCCGGGCCTCGAACGCCGGCTGACCGACTCGCTGGAAACCGCGCTACGGCTGGCCGAGGGCGTGGCCGAGGTCGAGATCGTGCCTGCGGGGGCCGGTGGGCGGGTGGCCGGCACGTCGGAGCAGCAGAAGGCCGGCACCGAGCCCGAAATCCTCACCTTCAGCCAGCACCTCGCCTGCCCGGTCTGCGGCACCAGCTACGACGAGCTCGCGCCCCGCAACTTCTCGTTCAATTCGCCCTACGGCGCATGCCCGCACTGCAAGGGCCTCGGCACCAAGTTCGAGGTCGACCCCGAGCTCGTCGTGCCCGATCCGGACATCTCGATACTGGCCGGCGCGATCGCCCCGTGGGCCGGGTCGAAGGGTGAGTACTTCGCCCGCGTGCTCGAGGCGGTTGCCGTCGAGTTCAAGTTCTCGCTCAAGACCCCGTGGGCAAAGCTGTCGAAGGCGAACCAGAAGGTGGTGCTGTTCGGTACCAGCGCCAAGACCGTCCATGTCGAGTACAAGAACCGCTACGGCCGTACGCGCGCATACAACACCACCTACGAAGGCGTCGTGCCCTGGATCACGCGTCGCCACGGCGAGGCCGAGGGCGACTGGTCACGCGAGCAGATGGAGGGCTACATGCGGGAGGTGCCGTGCCCCGAGTGCGGCGGTGCCCGCTTGCAGCCTGCGAGCCTTGCCGTGCTGATGGCCGGCAAGAACATCTTCCAGGTCGGCGACTTGTCGATTGCCGAAGCGGCCAAGTTCCTTGCCGGTCTCGAGCTGTCGAAGCGGGACATGATGATCGCCGAGCGCGTCGTGAAAGAGGTGAATGCGCGCATGCAGTTCCTGCTCGATGTCGGGCTCGACTACCTCCAACTCAACCGTTCGGCGGCCACCTTGGCCGGCGGGGAGGCACAGCGCATCCGCCTCGCCAGCCAGATCGGCAGCGGCCTCGTGGGTGTGTTGTACGTGCTCGACGAGCCGTCTATTGGCCTGCATCAACGCGACAACCATCGCCTCATCGAGACGATGATCCGCCTCCGCGACCTCGGCAATACCGTCATTGTCGTCGAACACGACGAGGACACGATCCGCGTCGCCGACCATATCGTCGACGTCGGACCTGGTGCCGGCGAGCATGGCGGCGAGGTGCTCGTGTCGGGCAGCTTCGAGGACCTCGTCAACGAGCCCCGCTCCATCACCGGCCAATACATGAGCGGCGCGCGGTCCATCCCGGTTCCCGCGCTCCGACGCAATGGCAAGGAACTGTTCCTCACGGTGCGCGGCGCGCGTGAGAACAACCTGCAGAACCTCACCGTCGACTTCCCGCTCGGTCAGTTCGTCGCCATCACCGGCGTGTCCGGCTCCGGCAAATCCACGCTGGTCAACGACATCCTGCTGGCTTCGCTGATGCAGAAGATCTACCGGGCGAAGACGGTGCCCGGGCTGCACAAGGGCGTCGACGGCATCGAGGCGGTCGACAAGGTCATCGCCATCGACCAGTCGCCCATCGGCCGCACGCCACGTTCCAACGCCGCCACCTATACGGGCGTGTTCGACCACATCCGCAAGCTGTTCGCGTCGACCAACGAGGCGAAGGTGCGCGGCTACCTGCAGGGCCGGTTCAGCTTCAACGTGAAGGGCGGCCGGTGCGAGTCGTGCGCAGGCGACGGCACGATCAAGATCGAGATGAACTTCCTGCCCGACGTCTACGTGCCGTGCGAGGTGTGCAAGGGCGCCCGCTACAACCGGGACACTCTCGACGTCACGTTCAAGGGCAAGAACATCGCCGAAGTGCTCGACCTCCCGTGCGAAGAGGCGGCCACGTTCTTCGAGAACCAGCCGAACATCGCCCGCCACATGCGCACGCTGGTCGACGTCGGCCTCGGCTACGTCCGTCTCGGGCAGCCCGCCACCACGTTGTCGGGCGGCGAGGCCCAGCGTGTGAAGCTTTCTGCCGAGCTGGCCAAGCGCTCCACCGGCAAGACCGTGTACATCCTCGATGAGCCGACCACCGGCCTCCACTTCGAGGACATCCGCCGGCTGCTGAACGTGCTGTCCCGCCTCGTCGATCAGGGCAACACCGTTCTCGTCATCGAGCACAACCTTGACGTGGTGAAGACGGCCGACTGGGTGATCGACCTCGGCCCCGAAGGCGGGTCCGGCGGGGGTCGCATCGTAGTGGAGGGCACTCCCGAGCAGGTGGCGAAGCACCCGACGAGCTACACCGGGCGCTTCCTGGCGCCACTATTGGAGGGCGCGGCGCCCGGCGTTCGGTCCGGCTCCGCCGGCGACCGGGGCCCGGCGCGGAAGTCGTCGACGGCGGTGCCGCTTCCGGGAGTCGCTGTGGCTGCGGCCGCTCCCACCGGTCCCGCCGGAAAGGCACTGGTCGCCAAGCCGGCGAAGCGCCGCGCGGTGAAGGCGGGCTGATCGGGTTAGGAGCCGGCTGCTATCAGTGCCCGAAGCCGGGCGGCGATATCGTCAATTGTGAGATGTTGACCTTGTGAGAAGGACATGACGAACTCCTCTCCATTGTCGGTTGACACTCCAAATGGATCGATTCCGTTGATTGCCAGGAACGCGACCGTGCACATCCATGCGAGCCGCTTGTTACCGTCGAGTAGCGGTTGGGTGTTGGAGATCGAATCGCACAGCGCTGCGGTCTTCGACCAGAGGTCGGGGTACGCGTCTTGGTCCAGAAGCGTGGTCTGCGGTCTCGCAACCGCAGACCCCAGCAATCCCAGGTCCCGCACGATTGGCCCGCCGGGGATGAGGCCGGGCGTGCCGGCAAGATGCATGACCTCGTCAAGGCTCAGGTACTTCAACGACCCAGACGTTCGAATAAATCCGCATAGACAATCATGGCGCGTTCGGCAATTGCATCGATCTCCGCCCGACGGGCACGCTCCGCGAGCCGATCGCTCACAGCCATGACCACAACGTCGTTCATGGAAAGTCCGATCTGTTCGGCGTGGGTACGCAGACCTTCGTGCACGGATTCCGGGAACCGCACACTCATTGGCCTGGTCATTGTTTTCGGCGTCACCTTCATGAGGTGACGATACCACAATGATACCAGCGGTTGTCGGTGGAAGCGCAAACGTCGGGATGGCGCAGACCTCAGGCCGAGTTGGCCCGAACCCAGTTCTCCCGGATCTGGAACTTCTGCACCTTCCCCGACGGCGTCAGCGGGAACGCTTCGACATGCAGCCACACCGCGGGCGTCTTCTGCGGCGAGAGGCGCTCGCGCACGAAGGCCCGCAGCTCCGCATCGGTGGCGGGATCGGCCGGGTCGACGTCACGGACGAAGGCACCGACGATCTCGCCCCAGCGCTCGTCAGGAAGCCCGACGACCGCGACGTCGGCGATCTTCGGATGGGTGAAGAGGACCTCTTCGATCTCCTTCGGGTAGAGGTTCTCGCCGCCGCGGATGATCATGTCCCTGGACCGGCCAGTGATCGTCGTGTACCCACGATCGTCCATGGTGACGAGGTCGCCCGTGTGCAGCCAGCCGTCGGCGTCGATGGTCTCGGCCGTGCGCTCGGGCATCTCGAAGTAGCCGAGCATCACCAGGTAGCCACGTGTGCACAGCTCGCCGCTGACGCCGATGGGCACGGTCGCGCCCGTGTCGACATCGACCACTTTCATCTCGGTCTGCGGGAGCGCCGGCCCGAGCGTGGTGGCCTTGTCGATGGGGCTGTCGTCGGGCTTGATGAGCGTGATTCCCGGCGATGCCTCGGTCTGTCCGTAGATGATGGAGAACTGCACGCCGAGCGTCTCCTCGATGCGGCGTACGAGCGCGGCGGGCACGGTCGAGCCGCCCGAGCACACGGTCTGCAGGCTCGTGATGTCACGGGTGGCGAACTCGGGGTGCTCCATCATGGCGATGAGCATCGTGGGCACGGCCAGGAAGTGTGTGCCCCGTTCGGCTTCGAGCAGTTCGAGCATGAGGCCGGCGTCGAACTGGAGCAGGCAGACGAGCGTGGCGAGCTGCTGGGCCGGGCCGAGCACGCCGACCACGCAGCCGGCCGTGTGGAACAGCGGCATCGGGTTGACGTACACGCCACCGGCGCGGACTCCGAGTCGGTCGACGACGAAGCGGGCGTTGTTCGTGATGCCGCGGTGATGAAGGTACGCGCCCTTCGGAAAACCCGTCGTACCGGACGTGTACTGCACCTGCACCGGATCGTCCGGGGTCACGTGCGGCAGTGAAGTCGATGCGTCGGCCGAGGACAGGAACTCGGCCCATCCGCCGTCGTCGAAGTAGACGACCTCGCGCAGTTCCGTCAGCGACGCGCGAATTCGTTCGAGATGGGCGTCCATGGGGTTGCCTCGGAACGAGCGCAACAGGAACAGTCCGGCGGCCCGGGACTGCCCGAGCACGTACCGCAGCTCCTCGGCCTGGTACGCCGGGTTCACGGTGACGAGCACGACGCCGGCGAGCGCAGCGGCGTACTCGAGGATGACCCACTCCGGGATGTTCGGAGCCCACACTGCGATGCGCTCGCCCTTCGCGAACCGCTGGGCGAGCGCCTTCGCTGCAGTCTCCGCCTCGGCCAGCAGCTCGGTGTACGTCCACCGGCGTCGCGTAGCCGGGTCGGTGGTTCCCTCCACCAGCGCGATCGTGTCCGGCGCGGCTGCGGCCGCAGCGCGGAGGATGCCGCCGACCGTTGTTTCCAGGACGGGGATGGCAGTGTCCGCCGGGACGTAGGACTCGGTCAGCGGCATCGGGACTCCTTCTGTGCTCTGCCATGCGCCGCAAGACGCCTTGCGATCGCCGCTTGGAACAGCGCGAGCGCAGGTTCGTTGCGGCCGACGGTGAAGTGCGTGTTCGCTCCCGAGTCGAGCCCACGCTGCACGCCGGCCATGGCGGGGAAGTCTTCGGTGAGCACGGTGGTGATGGTCTGTGCCCAGTTCTTCTCCCAGTACTCCGGGGTACGTGCGTTGTCATTGGTGTTGTCGTGCGGGAGGTAGAAGTCGAGCTCCGTGACGCAGCGGTTCGGGTCGGTGCGGTGAGGCGTCACCCGCCAGGTCTCGATGTGGTCGAGCAGCCACACCAGCACCGTGCCGGGGAACAGCACGTGGACGATGACGGCGTGGGGGAGCAGCGCCCAGGTGTCGGTGGGAGTGTCGGCGAGTTCGAGCATCGAGCGGCGGGGAAGCACCTCGCGGGCGTGGTCGCCGAACGCATCGACGACACAGAGATTTGGCAGGAAGTACGGCCCGACCGTCGTGCGGTGGAGCGTGGCGAAGTGGTAGGGCTCGAGGAATGTCTCGATGACGAGCTTCCAGTTGAGGTCGAGCTCGAGCCGTTCGGTGCGCCACCACGTGAACGTGTCCAGTGAGAGCTGCGCCAGCTCGGCGTCGAGGCCGCCGAGCCCGAGGGGGTCGCCGTCCCCATCGACATCGCGGCCCGGACCTGCATCGAGCGCAGGCAGGAGCCACAGCATCCCGTGCCGCTCGATCAGCGGCAGTTCCTTGAGCCCACACGACGACGGGTCGATCCCCGGGAACGACGCCTGGTCCGGGATCCGCCGCAGGTCACCATCGAGCCCGTATGTCCACGCATGGTACGGGCAGCTGAGCAGCCGGGCCTCGCCGCGACCCTTCGCCACTTCGGCCCCTCTGTGGCGACACACGTTGGCGAACGCGTGCGCGAGGCCGGCCTCGTCACGCGTCAGCACCGTTGGCACGAGAAGGTCTGCGCGCGTACAGAATGAGCCGGACACCGGAAGGTCGGAGGACAGCCCGACGAACTGCGGTTGCGCCCGGAACAGCGCCTCGCGTTCCGCCGCCATGATGTCGGGCGAGCGATACACGTCGATGGAGACGGTGGCCACGTCGCCGGACTTCAGCGACTCGTGGCGGGAATGGTGGTCGAGGAACGTCGAGATGAGGCGCACCTCGTCGCCGTGGTTCACGTGGACACCGTTCCGCCGTCGACCATCAGCGTCTGGCCGGTGATGAACTTCGAAGCGTCGGAAGCAAGGAACAGCACAGCACCGGCGACGTCGTCAGGCTCCAGCGTGCGCCGGATGGACTGCTGGGAGGCGATCACGTCGAGCGCCCGATCGCGTCGGTCGCCGAAGAACTCGGCGGTGCCTTCGGTGTCGACTGCGGACGGTGCGATCGAGTTCACCCGGATCGAATAGCGGCCGAGCTCGCGCGCCAGACCTCTGGAGATGCCCAGCACCGCCGCCTTCGTGGCCGTGTAGTGCAGCGCGTTGGCCATCCCGTAGACCGCGGCCAGCGAGCTGATGTTGATGATGCTCCCGCCGCCGGAGGCCTTCAGTGCGGGCACGGCAGCGCGGCACATGTTCCAGACGCCGGTGACGTTCACCGCGAGGGTCGTGTTCCACTCGTCCTCGGTGATGGTCTCGAACGGCGCGGTCCGCAGGGTGGCGTACAGCGCGGCGTTGTTGACGACGACGTCCAGTCGGCCGTACTCGGTGGTCGCGACGGCGACGCACTGTCGGCACGATTCGACGTCGGTGATGTCGAGTCTGACGCCCATCGCCCGCCCGCCGGCCGACGTGATGGCGGCGACGGTGGCGTCGCACGGGGCCAGGTCGCCGGTGACGACCGAGGCGCCGGCTGCGGCGAGCACCTCGCAGTACGTGCGCCCGAGGCCCCGAGCGCCTCCCGTCACCAGCGCGGTGCGGCCCGCAAGCGGACGTGCAGGATCGCGGCGCACCGGTTGGTCATCGACGTCCATACGTCCCCCTCTGGCCGCCGGCGCCCGGCCGGTGGTGGGCGGATGATACGAACAGCGCATCGTCGAACGCCATCTGGATCGATTGCGGCTCCTTTGGAGTGCCTCGGGACCGAATGTTCGGCGCCTCTCACCACCGCGGCGGATCGGGACACGCGACGGCCGCGAGCGTTCACCCAGCGTGGCGAATTGCGCGTCTTGAGCGCCGATTGGGCACTCCGAGCGACATTCCATGACTCCCTTCGTGCCGATCCGCCGCGCTCAGGGTTCCCGCACTCCGGTCCACCCGGTCCGCACCCGGTCCGGAGGGCGCGACAAGGGCGCGACACGGGGCGCTCGTTCCCGTAGCGGAGGCGTTCCTCTAGTGTCCGCCCATGGGAACGGGGGATTCCTCCCGCTGGTCGAAGTGGACGCGTCCGTCATCGGCGCGCGTCGCGCTCCGCTCACGGCGCACGTTGGGAGTCGTTTTGGCCGTTGCCGCAACGACGGGAGCCGCGGGTCTGAACGTATTCGGCGGCGCACCGCCACTCACCGCCGCGATCCGCACGGCCACCGCAACCGCCACCGCAACCGACACCGAAACCGGTCCGAACGGGCTGTCGCTGGAAGCGGGGTGGGCCGGTGCGTTCGACCCGACCGCACCGATCCCCGTACGCGTCACCATCACCGCCGACCGGCTCATCCGGGGCACCCTGGTCGTGGAAGCCGACGGGTTCGTTCCCAACTCGCTACCCATCGAAGTGGCAGGAGGAAGCCGGAAGCGGATCCTGATGGTGCTACCGGGTTCCGACCTCACCTCGTCGGTGACCATCACCGCCAAAGTGGAAGGCGATGCGAGGCTCTCGGCCCGTATCAAGATCGAGAGCCGTGCGCTGGCCGAGCTCGTCGGGCTGATGCCCGGCGTCCAGGGCGGTCGGCCACTCCCGACGACGGCGAAGCTCGCCTACGACGCCGGCACGGTGC
>JAYUDQ010000782.1:0-3036 GCA_043739745.1 Acidimicrobiia bacterium
GCTCGATGTCCGGCGCCGAGCAGCGCACGCTCATCGACTCGAACCGGCTCGTGTACTCCGCCGACGTTCCGGTCAACTGGTGCCCCGGCCTCGGCACGATCGTGGCCAACGAAGAAGTCACCCCGGACGGTCGCTCGGACCGCGGCAACTTCCCGGTCTTCAAGCGCAACATGCGCCAATGGCTGATGCGCATCACCGCCTACTCCGAACGACTCATCGACGATTTGGACCTGCTCGAATGGCCGGAGCCGGTGAAGCTGATGCAGCGCAATTGGATCGGGCGAAGCTTCGGTGCCCGTGTTCGCTTCGCCAGCCCGGCGGGCGACATCGAGGTCTTCACCACCCGCCCCGACACGCTGTTCGGCGCAACGTTCATGGTCCTCGCGCCCGAACATCCACTCGTCAGCGCGCTTACTGCTCCTTCATGGCCGGAGGGTGTGGACGAGCGCTGGACCGGCGCAGCTCCTGCGCCGGCGTCGGCCGTCGCGGCCTATCAGCGCCTCGCTGCGTCGCGCACCGATGTCGACCGTCAGGTCGAGGTCCGCGAGAAGACCGGTGTGTTCACCGGGTCGTTCGCCACGAACCCCGTCAACGGCCGGGCCATCCCGGTGTTCATTGCCGACTACGTGATGATGGGCTACGGCACCGGCGCCATCATGGCCGTCCCATCCGGCGACCAACGCGACTTCGAATATGCACGCCAGTTCGGACTCCCGATCGAGGCGACGGTCCAGCCGCCCGACGCATGGTTCGCCGACGCGGGAATTGAGCCGTCGCTCGACTGCGACTCGTGGTCGGCGGCATACGCCGGCGACGGACCGGCCGTGCGCAGCTCCAACGACACCGTGTCACTCGACGGGCTGGGCAAGGCCGATGCGATTGCAACCATCACCGCATGGCTGGAGTCGAGCGGGTTCGGGGTGGCCACGGTGCAGACGAAGCTGCGCGACTGGCTGTTCTCCCGTCAGCGTTACTGGGGCGAGCCCTTCCCGATCGTCTACGACGAGATCGGCCCGATCGCGCTACCCGAGGGAATGCTCCCCGTCGACCTCCCGGAGACCGACCGATTCGCGCCGCGGTCGTTCGATCCCGACGACGCGCAGAGCGAGCCCGAACGTCCCCTCGATCGGCTCACCGAATGGAAGCATGCCGCCCTCGACCTTGGCTTCGGTGATGGTCTGCGCACATACGTTCGCGAGACGAATGTGATGCCGCAGTGGGCCGGCTCGTGCTGCTACTACTTGCGCTACATCGACCCGACGTTGGTCGAGGCCATCACCGCCTCAGAGAACGAGCGCTACTGGATGGGCTCGCGTGGTGTCGACCTGTACGTCGGCGGGGTCGAGCACGCAGTGCTGCACCTGCTGTACTCACGGTTCTGGCACAAGGTGCTGTTCGATCTCGGCATCGTGGGCACGCCCGAGCCGTTTGCCCGTCTGTTCAACCAGGGCTATATCCAGGCCTACGCCTACATGGACCAACGCGGCAGCTACGTCGAAGCGAGCGAGGTCGTCGAGCGCGACGGTGCATTCTTCTACGACGGTGCGCCGGTGAACCGGGAATTCGGGAAGATCGGCAAGGGCCTGAAGAACATGGTCTCGCCCGACGACATGTACGAGGCCTTCGGCGCCGACACACTGCGTCTGCACGAGATGTCGATGGGTCCCCTCGAGCAGTCGAAGCCGTGGGAGACCCGAGCGGTTTCCGGCGCGCACCGGCTGCTGCAACGGGTGTGGCGCGTCGTCATCGACGAGGGTGACGGATCGGTCCGGGTCGCCGACCGCGCTGCATCGGAAGATGATCTGCGCGCATTGCATCGCACGATCGCTGGTGTTCGCGACGCGATGGACGAGCTGCGCTTCAATACCCCTATCGCCCGCATCACCGAGCTGACGAACCACCTCACCGGCACCTATCCGGGCGGCGCGCCACGCTCGCTGGTCGAACCGCTGGTGCTACTGCTCGCTCCGTTCGCGCCGCACATGGCGGAGGAGCTGTGGTCACGGCTCGGCCATCCGCAGTCGCTTGTGCGCGAGACGTTCCCTTCGGCCGACCCGCGTTTCCTGGTCAGCGAGACCGTCGAGGTGCCGGTGCAGGTGAACGGGAAGGTCCGCTCGCGCATCGTGGTGCCGACCGATACCGACGCAGCCGGGCTCGAGGCAGCGGCGCGGGTCGACGAGAAGGTTGCGGCGCTGCTTTCCGCGGTGACTGTTCGCAAGGTCGTGGCCGTGCCCGGGCGGCTGGTCAACTTCGTGGTCGGTTGAGCGTGCGTCGTTGCGCGCGGCCGGTTGTCGCCCACTCGCCTCTAGTCGGCGATGAGTCGCGCCGATGAGACCTCCATGACGAGGACGACCGCGCACAGCGTCGCCGGCTCATCGGTGATGCGTGTGTTGGTTGCCTCCATGCGCCGAAGCGCCGACGGGGCGGCCGTGATCACGTCTGACGCCGCTGCCGTCGCCGCCGCCGCCGAGCCGACAGCATTGGCCAGGGCCACGGCGCTCCACGGCGTGAACCACAGAGTGCTCGACTGGTTGGAAGCAGTTGCACCAGACCATCCGGCGGTCGGTGTCCTGGCCCAGCGCAACCGAGAGTCAGCCCGCCTCGACATGCGGGTCCGCGGCGCTCTGCGCATCGCGTGCGCAACACTCGGCGACGCCAGGATTCCCGTCATTGCGATGAAGGGGCCGGTCCTGTCGGCGATGGCGGGCGGCAATGCCATCCGGCAATACGGCGACCTCGACCTCCTCGTCTCGCCCGAGGACCTCGGTCGTGCTGCAGACGCCCTGGCCGACGTCGGTGCTGTCGTGATGCCGTTGGAGGGTTGGCGACGCTTGCTCGAGAAGCGCCACGGACAGATACCGATCCGGCTTCCGCTCGGGGTTCCGCTCGATCTCCACTGGCATCTGTCGTCGCAGCGTTCGCATCGCAGATCCTTCGCCATCGACCCGGCAGTCGCGCTCCTGTCGCGTTCAGAGCGCTTCACGCTCCGCAGCGATGAGGTGTCCGTCCTTGATGGGGTGGACATGCTGCTGCACA
>JAYUDQ010000783.1:0-3028 GCA_043739745.1 Acidimicrobiia bacterium
GAGGTCGACCTCCGACCGCACATCTTCGTCGACGACTCGCCGATCGACCTGCCCGTCGGCGCCAACGTCATCGCCGTTCCCCAGTTCATCGGTAACAACAGTTCCGATGGTGCGCTGCTGGCCGTACTGGAGCGCCTCGATGCGCTTCTGATCGAGACTGCCCGATGAGCGTCGACGACCCGTCGGCAAGATCGGCCGTCGCTCGGCGCCTGGGCGACTTGTACACCCGCTGGGCTCACGAGCACGCGATCCAGTTCGCACAAGGCGATGGACGTGAATGGTGGTCGTGGGGCGATCTCGGCGACGTGCACGCAACTCTCGCGCGCGAGACGGCCGGACGTATCCTCGCCGACCACACGGCAATTGCGATCGTGGTGCGACAGCGTCCTGTGATGGCAGCGGCGGAGCTTGCCGCGCTCGCAATGGGCCGATCTGCATTGCTCATCACGCCACTGCAATCCGATCGTGATCTGGCCGCCGAGATTGCCGCACTGGCGCCCGCCGTGGTTGTCGCTCACGAGGCCGATTGGGAGCGCGACGGCGTGGTGACTGCGGCACAACGAGCCGGTGTGCTCGGTCTGCAGATCACCGACGTGGGTGTCGTCTCGGTGCGGGTCGCAGCCGACGTGCTCAACTCCGGGCCTGAACTCGACGCGGCAGTCACCGTGCTCACGAGTGGTACCACGGGCCCCGCCAAACGCTTGCCCGTCGCTTGGGAGACGTTCATCCGCCTCGGCGGCGGCCCCGATGGTCGCGAGCCGAAGCCGGGTCGGGGTGCGGTGATCCTGTCGGTCCCGTTGGTCACCCTCGGTGGGCTGCTGTCGATGGCACGACTCGTCTTCGGCGGACGGCCGATGGCGATGATCGAACGATTCGAGGTGCACGCATGGGCCGCACTCGTCAAAGAACACAAGCCGAAGGTCATGGGGGCCCCTCCGCCGGTGGTGAAGATGATCCTCGACGCCGGCATCTCAGCGGATCACTTCGAGGGCGTCACGGCCTACATGACGTCGTCGGCTCCGGTCGCCGCCGAAACCGCTGCCGAATTCGAGCGGCGCTACGGCATCCCGGTGCTGCTCGGCTATGGCGCGACCGAATTTCTCAACAGCGTCACCGGGTGGACCACCGAGTTGTGGGCCCGGTTCGGCGCCACCAAGCTCGGCAGCGTCGGCCGGGCGTATCCCGGTGTGACGCTGCAGGTGATCGACCCCGGCACGGGGCAGCAAGTCGGGGTCGGCGAGGAGGGCGTCCTGGAGGTCGACCCGCCGCAACGAGCCGGTCACCTGCCGGACGGCTGGCTGCGTACCTCGGACAGGGCCTGCATCGACGAGGACGACTTCTTGTGGATCCTCGGCCGCACCGATGAGGTCATCATCCGTGGTGGCTTCAAGATCGACCTGAACCAGGTCGAGGCAGCGTTGTGCGAGCATCCGCAGGTGACGGCGGCGTGCGCTGTTGGATTGCCCGACGCACGGCTCGGTCAGGTCCCGGGCGCGGTCGTCACCGTTGCCGGAGACACCGCTGAGGGGACCGACCAGGCCCCGACCGCGGGCGATCTGATCACATGGGTGCGCGACCGTGTGCCGCCGTATGCCGTACCCACCGTGGTTCGCGTCGTCGAAGCGATCCCAACGACCAGCACGCTGAAAACCCACCGGGCCGAGGTGCAGCGACTCCTCGACGGATCCTGAGAGCCGCCGTCAGTGCCGGGCCCGATCTCGACGGTCGGCCAGGTACGACCGTTCCTCGGTTCCGTCGCCGAGAATCGGTGGTCGGTGACCACGTTGTCATTCGTGGGTGTGGCCTTCTCCGTCCACCTCGCGGACGAGGTCGATCATATGGGCGAGGGTGTCGAGCTTGTGGGCCGGGGTGCGACCCATTGGCTGGAGGCGCAGGGATGTGACGCCTGCCGCGCTGTACGCGCGGATGCGATCGCGCACCATCTCGTCGGTACCGATGAACGAGGTGCGCAGCGCCATCTCGTCGGGCACGGCGTCGACGGCCTCGTCGCGCCTGCCCGACAACCACAGGTCGCGTATCCGCTGCGCAGGTTGGGCGTAGCCGATTCGGGAGTAGGCGTCGTTGTAGAAGTTCATGGTCGGTGACCCCATAGCGCCGAGCTGGAAGGCCAACGCCTTCTTGCGGCCGCGCATGGGGCGCTCGACGTCGTCGGTGAACGCAACCGGCCCGCCGGCGTCGATCTCGAACCCGGCGAGCGATCGCCCCGCCGCCTCAGCGCCTGCCCGGAGCTGTTCGATGTAGAATCGCGACGTCTCGGGCACGAAGCACGTACCGACCCAACCGTCGGCGGCCGCGCCGGCGTACTGCAGCGCCTTGGGGCCGAGTGTGGCAAGGTGAATCGGGATGGTCGGTCGCGGCGGTTGGCCGATCCGAAGCGCTTTGCCCTGCCCGTTCGGCAGCGGCAACTCGATCTGGTTGCCGTGGTACTCCACCTTTTCGCCCGCCATGGCCAAGCGGATCACGTCCACCGTCTCGCGCAATCGCTCCAGCGGGCGGGCGTATGGCTGGCCGTGCAGGCCCTCGACGATCTGCGGGCCGCTGGCGCCGAGGCCGAGCACGAAACGGCCGTTCGAGACGTGATCCAGCGTCATCGCGGTCATCGCGGTCATCGGTGCCGCACGAGCGGTGATCTGCAAGATGCCGGTCGCTAGGCGAATGTGCGAGGTGAGCGCGGCGAGGTAGGCGAGCGGCACGATCCCGTCGGTGCCCCATGCCTCGGCCGACCACACCGTATCGACGCCGAGCCGCTCGGCATCGACGACGTGCTGAGCGGTCTCGGAGAACCGGGGGGAGTCACTCCAGACGAAGTCGGCAAGGGTGATGGCGGTCTGCATGCGAGTCGTCATGCTCGGGTCTCGTTTCAGGTGCCGGTGAACTCGGGCGGCCGCTTTTCAACGAACGCGGTCATGCCCTCTTTGAAGTCGTTGCTGCGCAGGGTCAGTTCGACTGCCATCGTCTCGGCATGCATGGCTTGGTCGAGGTCGAGCCGAGAGCTGTCGTGCAGCAG
>JAYUDQ010000784.1:0-18126 GCA_043739745.1 Acidimicrobiia bacterium
GCGCACCGGCTTCCGACAGCAGACGGACACCGTCTACTTCGCCACCATTTGCGAGCATCGAGTGGATGCGGGCCATCGACCGGGCGTTGCCCAACCCGCCGGCGGCCGGGATCTCCGCCGCCCTCCACTCCCGCGTTCGCGGTTCGGTGGCATCGAGAAGCGCACTCGTGAGGGTACGGACGGCGATCGAATCAAAGGCTAGGACGACGCCGTTCATCTCGACGCCTTCGGCGGACATGGTGGGGATGGACGACGGTGGAATGAGCTCAGCCACGCGGTGGTCCTCACTCGCCGGCAGACCCATATGGAAATCGGCGCCGAGCGGTACGGCGACCTCATCGCGGAACCAGGCACCCATCCGCTTGCCGGTGATGCGGTAGAGGATCTCGCCTTCGAGATTGCCCTGGGTCAATGCGTGGTATCCGGACTTTGTTCCCGGCTCCCACCAGAGCCCCTGCGCGGCAAGTCGTGCGGCGATGGCGTCGAGGTCGTACAGGTCTGCCGCCACGACCGGAGGGTCGAAGCCCGGCAGGCCCGCAGTGTGCGACATCACATGGCGGACGAGTACCCCCTCCTTGCCGTTCTGCGCGAACTCGGGCCAGTACTGCGCGACCGGGGCATCGAAGTCGAGCTCACCTCGGTCGGCCAGGATCAGCATGCAGGTCGCGGCCATGGTCTTCGTCGATGAGTACACATTGACGATCGTGTCCTTCGCCCACGGCGTGCCCTGTGGGTCCGCATCACCGGCCCAGATGTCGATGACCGGCTCGCCGTTGACGGTCACCGCAGCCGCGGCACCGACCTCGAGCCCTTCAGCGAAGTTCTTGGCGAACGCCTCGCGCACCGCCTCGAATCCCGGTGCGCAGATCCCCTTGATTTCCATGTTTCTTTCCCCTCATTGTTCGTTGCCTTCATTTGCACCACGGGATTGCTCCCAAGGTGTCGGTGGCGTTTCAGACCGCAAGGGTGACGAGACCCCGGTCCACGGCCCGAGCAAGTTCGAGTCGGGAGTGACAGCCGGTCTTGGTATAGACGCGGGAGAGGTACACCTCGACGGTTTTCGGGCTGTAGTGCATCGTGGCCGCGATCAGGCGATTGGTCATGCCGTCGCAGACGAAGCGCACGAGCTGGGATTCGGTGGCGCTGAGCGCACCCTTCGGATCGGAAGGGTGACGAGGAACCGTGAGGTGGCGGGCGCGGAGTTCGGCCGCGGCCTGCTGGCGGCTGGGCACCGCGCCGAGCTCGTCGAAGGTGATGTACGCCTTCGCCAGTGAGTTCTGCGGGTCGAAACCCATGCTCCCGCTCACAAGCTGCGCTCGTGCCCGTTCGAAGTCCATACCGAGGTCGTCGGCCGCCTGAACCGCAGCGCGAGCTGCATCCGTGTCACCGAGGACGAGCGCCCGAGCGAGCAGCGCACGGCAGCCGACGGTGGGGGAGGCCGTCGAGCGGGCCAATGCGTCGAGCTCCGCAAGGTGTTCGTCAGCGCTGTTCTTCTCTGCAACCGCCAGTCGGACCCGGATCAAGAGGACGAGCACGTGCTCGAGAAAGCCGGCCAAACAATGGCGGTGAGCATGGGTATGAGCCGCCTCAAGGATGGTGCGTGCCCCTGCGAGATCGCCGAACGCGAGGCGGACCTTGGCCCGAGTGGCTTCGACGAACGGTCGGACGTGCTCGATCTTCCACGTCAGTCCTTCGGCCAGCTCGGACGCCTCCCGCAGCTGACCCCGCTCGATGTGGATGTCGCATTCGACGGTCCGTACGAGCCCACTGAGGATGTCAGCATGGTTCGGCTCGTCGATCTCCCACGATGCGCTGCGGGCGGCCTCCAACGCGTCGTCCCATCGACCGCTGAGGAATGCGAGCTTGGCGTTCGCCGCCTTGAGGTTGCCGCTGACGCTCAGCGCGCGATCACTGCGTCGCAAGTGGTCGGCCGCGGCGAGATTCCTTCGGGCCCGGTCGAGACGTCCGATGGTCGTCTCGGCAAGAGCGAGCGTGCTGTGGATCTCAAGTTGCGCCTGCCGTGTGGCGCCGCAACTGCAAGCCTCGAGCTGGTTGATGAGCCGGTGAGCAACGGCCCCGTTGCCGCGCAGCGTGGACAGGTGAAGCTGATGCGTCAGCGTGATCACGAGTGCCGCCGGGTGAAGATCGGCTGCTGTCGGGTCAACGGCGCTGCGCTCACGGTCGGGATCGGCTCGTCCGAACTGCGCCCGGAAGTGCGACCGCTGGGCCAGTAGCGGATGGCCGACCGGTCCGTTCCGGCGTTCTTCGTCGTCGATGACGGCGATCGCACCGTCGAGATCGCCGCAGATGTAGAGGCTGTTCACGGTATCGGCCAGCGTCCGCTTCCGGGCCGGCCCGCTTGCCATGTGCTCCAGTGCCCGGCGACCCACGATGGCTGCCTCCTGTGGCCGTGAGGAGCGGACAAGCGCTCGCGCCTCGAGCGCGAGCACCGTGGTCTGCTCGGGCGAATCTTCGGGCAGCAGCGCGACTGCTTTGGAGAACCAGAGGGCCGAAGCGAGCGGCGCTGTCGATGCCGTCATCTGGCCAGCCTGGGTGAGGACGGAGGCCGCGGTGTGGTCGCCGACGTTTGCGCTCTTGGCCGCGTGGGTGGCCAGCTCGATGATGTCCAGCGGTATGCCGTCGCGGCGCTCGTGTGCCAGTTCCTTGGCGATCAGCTGATGAATCCGGCGCTGCTCGGCGGGGCCGATGTCGTCGTACAGCGCCTCGCGCAGGATGCTGTGCGTGAACTCGTAGCGGCCATCGCCAAGTCGAACGAGGAGCTGGTTGGCGACGAGGCGGTCGAAGCTGTCGGCCACCCGGTCCTGGGGGAGGTCGGCGATTGATGCGACAAGGGGGAGATGGCGGAGCGAGATCCGACCGAAGGCCGAGAGCACTTTGGCGGCGTTCATCTCGACCGTCCCGACGCGGAAGAAGCGGTGGATCAACGAGGTGTTCTTGTTCAGCAGCACTTGTCGGCGCGCGGTGAGGTGTCCACGTGTTTCGCCGATGACGATCGAGGACGACGACATCAGGGAGCGAACGGTCTCGGTCGCGAAGAACGGGTTTCCGCGGCTTGCGTCGAACACGAGATCGACTACTGCCCTGTCCGGTGTGACGCCGATCAGACCGGAGACCATCGAATGCACCTCCGATCGATTGAGCGGGGCCAGATCGACGACGGCACCGCGGTCCTCGGCCGCGAAATGCTCGACGAGCTGTTCGAGGTCGCCGGTGGTCGCGTTGGCGTTCGGCCGGAGTGAGCCGATCAGCAAGGTCCTGGTTCTCGTCAGCTGGCGGGCCAGGAGCATGAACAGCCTGACCGAATCGGCATCGGCCACATGGAGGTCCTCCCAGACGACCACGACAGGTGCGATCTCGGCCAGACAGCCGATCAGGCTCATTGCGGCACCGAGGATTGCCGGACGCTGGTTGATGGCGGTCGCCGGCACCTGGTCCAGGTCGAGCAGTCGGCGGAACTCCTCGGCCGCCCGTGCGGCATCTGACGGAAGGTCCACCGGCAGGCTGGCGAGCGTCTCGCGCACCACGGCGTAGGGGATCCCGGCATCGAACGGCGTGGCGTGGCCCCGCATCGTCAGCGCGCCCAGGGCCGTTGCCTGTCCGACCACTTCGGCCATCAGTCGGGACTTCCCGATTCCACCCTCCCCGCGGACGAGCAGGACCGATGACATCGAGGAGGCGACGCGCTTGTAGTGGTGCAGCATCAGCGCGATCTCGAGATCGCGGCCGACCAGTTCCCGCGTCGCGGCAACGCGACTGTGCCTCTCCGAACCCATCAACCCCCCTCCAAGGAGGAGGAACAGTCCCCGAGCGGGAAGGTCCTTGTCAAACCCGCCGTTTCGGATTCAACCGTCGCGACGCCCGCGACCTTGTTCCGACATGGGGACGGTGGTAGGGGGATCCCTACTAGCCAGCGCCATCGGCGGCGATGAATCATCACTCCGATGGTGGATACCTCCATCGTTGACCTTGAGGGCGACCCGATGACGAGAATCCAACTCGAGCTCAGCCGCGACGGTGAAGACCGAACCGAAAACGATGCAACACCGGTCGTCGGTTCGTTCCGCCGCGAGGGAGGGCCGTCGACGAGCTTTGTCGGCTGGGTGGAGCTCCTCTCACTGCTCGAACAATCGATCGACCCGCCCGCGACACCCGACCGACCGAACATCTAGAACGATAGGAAAGGCACGATCATGAATCCAAGGGGAACGCACACTCGATGGATCGCCGTCGCGTTGGGGGCCGCGCTGCTGTCGCCGGCACTCGCCGCCGGTGCAGCATCGGGGGCCGGCACAACGGCCAAGACGATCAAGTTCGGCTACGTCAACAACGAAGGGGCGGCGTTCTCGCTGCCGGAGTTCCGGATCGGCGGTGAAGTCGCCATCGACTACATCAACAAGCACGGTGGCATCAAAGGTCTGAAGATCCAGGTTGTGAAGTGCCTCGCTGATGGGTCGCCCGAGGCGTCCATCAACTGCGCGAACAAGTTCATCGAGGCAAAGGTGATGATCGCTTATGCCGGAATCGATGTGGCCTCCGACGCAGCGCTTCCGCTGCTCTCGAAGGCTGGCATCCCGTATGTGACGTCGAATTCCTGGGGTACCGCCCAGAAGAACGATCCTGATTCCTTCATCCTCCATGCGGCCAGCGCGGCGTATTCGATCGCGCCGCTCAAGGCCCTGAAGGACCTGGGGGCAAAGAAGGTGGCGGTGATCCTCGAGGACACGGTGTCCGGGCAGGACTTCATCAAGTCCACCGTGAAGCCGATCGGCGAAGGCAAGCTGGGTCTCCAGATCCTCCCCATCACGGTCGATCCGGCCAACCCCGACTGGACGGTGGCGGTCACGACGGCAATGGCCGGCAAGCCCGACGCGATCTGGGGCCAGCTCACTGAGCCTGGCTGCATCGGCATGACCACCGCCACGAACGCGCTCGGCTTCAAGGGACCGGTGTTCGCCGGTTCCTGCTCGCTGTACATCTCCGTCGTCGGCGACAAGGCCATCGGTACTTACACCTCCGGCGACGTCTACAACCTCGAGCAGTCGAAGTTCGCGTCGCCCAAGATCCAGAAGAACATCGCGCTCTACGCGGCGGCGATGAAGGCAGCGGGCCAGGAGAAGTACATCAACGGATTCGCGGCTGCGCCGTTCTCGTCCATGTTCGAGCTGAAGTCGATCATGGAGACGATCAAGGGCGCCATCACGCCGACATCATTCAAGGCGGCGATGAACGCCGGCAAGACGAGCCCCGGGTTTCTCGGCGCCGACCTCAAATGCGGAGCGAAGCCGTGGCCCACGGAGACATCGCACTGCCGGGCCGACATTCTCGTCTGGAAGGTCGTCGCTGGGCCGAACGGCCCGACCCGCGAGCCCGCGGTACCCGGATTCCAGGACTACTCGGATCTAGTGAAGTAGTAGCCGGCAAGACAGGGGAACGTCAGTGAGCGAGTACGTCCTGTTCGCGCTGGTCGGCCTCGGCACCGGTGCCATCTACGCAGCCCTCGGAGTGGGCCTCGTGGTGACGTTCAAAGGCACAGGGATCATCAACTTCGCCGGTGGCGCGATGGGGATGTGGAGCGCATACGTCTACGACGAGATGCGACGCAATGGTGATCTGACGTTTCCCGTGGTCTTGATCCCGCACAAGATCCACCTCGCCGCCCACGTGGGGTTCACGCCTGCGCTTCTGCTGGCGCTCGCGAGTTCCGCAGGCATAGGACTTCTCGCCCATTTCCTGGTGTTCCGGCCACTTCGCAAGGCGCCCGCGCTGGCAAAGGTCGTGGCCTCCGTCGGCTTGATGATCACCATTCAGGCCCTGGTGGTCATCAACTTCGACTCCACGCCGAGACGGGTGGAGCCGATCCTTCCGAATCGCACCTTCGAGCTCGCGGGGATATCCATTCCCCGTGACCGGTTGTGGCTGACCCTCATCGCGGTGCTCATCGGCGCCGCGCTGTGGGCGTACTTCCGCTTCACCAGGTTGGGCCTCGCGACCCGGGCTGCGGCAGAGAACGAACGGGCCGCGTCGCTGGCCCGCTTCTCCCCGCAGTTCCTCGCGGCAACGACCTGGCTCATCTCCTCGACGGTCGTCGGACTGCTGTTCATCCTCGCCTCGCCCTCGACGGGACTGAACGCCGTCGGCTTCACGCTTGTCGTCGTCCCGGCCCTCGCGTGTGCGCTCGTGGGGAGGCTGACCTACATCGGTGTCGTGATCGCGGCGGGCCTGGCACTCGGCGCGATCCAGTCGGAAGCGACGTTGCTCGGCACCAAGACCTGGTGGCCGGTGTGGGCGAAGACCGGTATCGGTGATGCGGTGCCTTTCCTCGTGGTCATCGGGGTGCTGTTCGTCTCCGGCCGCTCATTGCCTAGCCGCGGTTCGGTGGAGGCCGATCCATTGCCGGAAGTCGTGCTACCGCGGAACCGACCGAAGGTTGTCGTCCCCGTTGCGCTTCTTGGGCTGATTCTGCTGATCGTGACGAAGGGCAGCTACCGGTTCGGTCTGATCACGAGCATGATCGTGGCCATCATCGCCTTGTCACTGGTGCTGCTGACGGGCTTCATCGGGCAGATCTCTCTCGCTCAGGCCGCCTTCGCCGGCTCAGCCGGGTTCGCCGTCTCCAAGCTGGCATCGGATGCGCACATAGCATTTCCGATCTCGACGCTCATGGCCGTGGTGCTGGCCACGATTCTCGGTGTGGTCGCCGGACTTCCGGCATTGCGGATCCGTGGTGCGCAGTTGGCTGTGGTCACCTTGGCCCTCGCAGTAGCGCTCGAACGATTCGTGTTCCGCAATCCCAACTTCACCAAGCTCTCCGGCAACCTGATCCCCGATCCGAAGGTGTTCGGCCTCGACCTCAGCGTGCGCAGCAGTTCGAGCATCGCCCGCCTCCCGTTCGGGATCATGGTGCTGGCCGTGCTGGTGGCCGTGTCGCTGGCCGTCGGCAACCTGGCCCGGGGCTCGACCGGACGACGCTTCCTCGCCGTGCGCTCGAACGAGCGGGCGGCGGCGTCGCTCGGTATCGACGTGTCGATGACCAAGCTCACCGGCTTTGCTATTGCCTCGGCGCTTGCCGGGCTGGGCGGCACGCTCATCGGGTACAGCCGCGGCCAACTGTCCGCCGACTCGTTCGGCGCTCTCGTGGGTGTCAGTTTCCTGGCCTTCGCCTATCTCGGAGGGATCACCTCCATCGCCGGTGCACTCGTGGCGGGAACATTTGCCCCACTGGGAATCACCTACGTGATCTTCAACCGCATCTTCGAGAACCTCGGCAACGCCTACGGCCTGATCAGCGGCGTCAGCCTCATCCTGACCGCCATCTTCAATCCCGTCGGCATCGCTGGCGCGACCCGGCAGAACTTCGGCCCGTTGATGGCGCGCTTGGCGAAGCGCGGCGGTGCCCGCCTGGATGCCCAGAACGCGGTCGCGGCGCGCACCCTCCCGACGGCAGTCGACGGCGGGCCGGCGACCAGAGCGCCTCGGCCATCCGCCCGCCCGCCGGGAAAGGTCCTGCTCGAAACGGACCAGCTGTCGGTCGCGTACGGGGGCCTCGTCGCCCTCGACGCAGTGTCGGTGAAGGTCGCGGCCGGCCAGATCGTGGGCCTCATCGGGCCGAACGGTGCCGGGAAGACCACGTTCATCGACGCCCTCACGGGTTTCGTCGCCACACGTGGATCGGTCCGCTTCGACGACCAGCCAATCGACGGGATGGCGGCCCACGCCCGGTCCCGGCTCGGCCTGGCCCGCACGTGGCAGGCGATGGAGCTGTTCACCGATCTCACCGTCAGGGACAACGTGCTGGTGGCCTCGGAGACGGCCACGCTCGGGGCCGTGCTGGCCGATGTGATGCGCCCGGCGCGACCCGCTGACACGACCGATGTGGACTGGGCGTTGGGGCTTCTCGGCCTGACGGCCGACGCCGATCGGAAGCCGGCCACGTTGTCGCTCGGTCAGCAGAAGCTGCTCGGAGTGGCCCGGGCACTCGCCACCCGGCCGAAGGTGGTCCTTCTCGATGAACCCGCTGCGGGTCTCGATACGTTGGAGAGTGAGACGCTCGGTCGTCGGCTCCACGACATCGTCGAACATGACATCGCCGTGTTGCTCATCGACCACGACATGAGCCTCGTGCTCGACGTGTGCGATTACATCTACGTGCTCGAGTTCGGCTCGCTCATCGCCGAGGGGACACCTGCGCAGATACGGGTTGATCCTCGCGTCGTGGAGGCGTACCTGGGCAGCACGGGAGGTGCCGCAGTCGGCGACACGGCTACGGACCACGAGGAAGCACCTGCGTCTCGGCAGGTGTCCGTCGGATCGAACAGCGGCCTCACCGGGACGGTTCTGTGAGCGCGGTCGAGGTACAGGCGCTCGTGGCCGGGCACGCCGGCATCACTGCCGTTCGAGGTCTCGACCTGCACGTGGAGCGCGGTGAGCTGGTGGCCCTTCTCGGTCCGAACGGCGCCGGCAAGAGCACCACGCTGTGGACGATTGCCGGCACCCTTCCAATCATCGGCGGCGACGTGCGGATCCTCGGACAGTCGATCCGGGGCCGCAGCACCCACGTCGTGGCGCGTGCCGGCGTCGCCCTCGTGCCCGAAGACCGCGGGCTCTTCTTCCAACTCACCGTGGCCGAGAACATGCGCCTCCACCGACACCGCGCCAGCACGGTGAGCGTCGATCAGGTGCTCGGGTACTTCCCCGCCCTCGAAAGCCTCCAGCCTCGCAAGAGCGGCCTCCTGTCCGGCGGAGAGCAGCAGATGCTGGCTGTTGCCTGTGCGCTTCTGTCAGACCCGCAGGTGTTGATGATCGACGAGATGAGCCTCGGACTCGCGCCCATCATCGTGGAGCGTCTCCTCCCGGTCGTGCGCCAGATCGCCGACGATCGGGGCATGGCCGTCCTCCTGGTGGAACAGCATGTCCAGGCCGCGCTCGGTGTCGCCGACCGCTGCTACGTGATGAACCATGGTGAGCTCGTGATGCAAGGTACCCCCGCCGAAGTGCTTGCCGACGGGCATCTGCTCGAAGCCAGCTACCTCGGGACCCATGCGGATTCGATGCCGAGCGCGACCGATCCAAATCCCACCGGCGAACATCCTGCGAACCCCATGAAGGAGTTTCGATGACCGTTGTCCGAACCACCCAAGGCCTGGTGCGCGGCACCGTGCAGGGGAGCGTTCACGCGTTCCTCGGGATTCCGTACGCGGCGCCGCCCACCGGTGCACTTCGCTATCGGGCGCCAGCACCGGCGAGCCCGTGGGAGGGCGAACGGGACGCGACGGCGTACGGCCCTGTCTGCCTGCAGGTGCGCATGCCGGGCACCTTCGGCGAGTTCGGTTCGCCGCCGAATCCGCCCGGCGACGACTGCCTGAACCTCAACGTCTGGACCCCGGACCCGACGGCATCGGCGCTGCCCGTGCTGTTCTGGATCCACGGAGGAGCGTTCTACGCGGGCTGCGGGATCGATGCCGTCTACAACGGCGCCAACTTCGCCCGTGACGGCGTTGTGTGCGTCACGATCAACTACCGCCTCGGCATCCAGGGCTTCGGTCATTTCGCCGAGCACTTCCCCGAGCTCGCCGAATCAGGCAATGCCGGCATCCTCGACCAGATCGCAGCACTCGAATGGGTCCGCGACAACATCGCGAGCTTCGGCGGCGACCCATCGAAGGTCACCATCGCAGGCGAGAGCGCCGGTGGCATGAGCGTCGCCACGCTGCTGGCCACACCGCGCGCCAAAGGGCTGTTCCACCGGGCCATTCCCGAGAGCGGCGCCGGCCACAACGGGCTGCCCGCGGCCACCGCCACGATGATCGCCGGCCATGTGCTGCAAGAGCTCGGTGTCGCACCGGGCGACCTCGACGCGTTGTTCGCTTGTTCAGCCGAAGACGTACTGGCGATTCAGGCCAAGCTCAACGATGAGCTCGGAGCGACTCGCGACGCGGTGCGATTCGGTGATGCCGCGTCCTCGGCGATGGCGTTCCAGCCCACCTATGGCACCGACCTACTTCCGCTTCGCCCGATCGACGCCATCACCAACGGCGCGGCGGCGGGCGTGGACGTCCTGATCGGCACGACGCTCGAAGAGACGCTCGTCTTCATCGTCGATCTGCGTGACATCTTCAACGAGCCACTGGTGGAGGCCACGCTCGACATGGTGATGACCGGAACAGGCCGGTCGGGCAGGGATGTGTTGGACGTGTACAGCGCCAACCGGCCGGGCGCCGAGGCGCACGAGCTGGCGGCAGCGGTGGAGACGGACCGCATGTTCCGCATCCCGGCCATCCGCCTTGCCGACGCGCAAGTGGCGCACAACCCGGATGTCTGGATGTACCAGTTCACCTGGCGCTCGACGGCCGCCGGCGGTTCGTTCGGCTCCTGCCACTTCCTGGAGGTCCCGTTCGCGTTCGACCAACTCGACAACGATCAGGCGCGAGGAATCGCCGGTGATCCGCCTCAGGCGCTCGCCGATGTGGTGCATGCCGCATGGGTCGCGTTTGCGAAGAACGGAGACCCGAACCATTCGGGCCTTCCCGAATGGCCGCGGTGGACTGTGGCCACACGCCCTACGATGCGCTTCGACCTTCCGAGCGTCCTGGCCCTCGACCCGGCCGCCGCCGAACGCGTGCTGTGGGACGGTGTTGTGTAGGTGCTGTGGGACGGTTCTATGGGACGGTTCTGTGGGACGCCAGGATTCATGTCGACTCACGTCGGGACCACACCGCGTACAGCGGATCGCCGGGCCAGTTCGGGGGTGTTCGCCGCTCAGCGTGCACCTCGCCCCAGCCGCCGCTGCGACTGAAGTACTCGCCGACGATGGCGAGATGCGTGCGGTCGTCCGTGCCGAGCCAGCCCCGGATCGCCTTCGTGGGAAAGCACCGGTTGCTGAACGTGCACACGAACGGCGCGTCGGGCCGCAGGACGCGGGCGACCTCTCGGAACACCTCGATCGGGCGGATGAGGTAGTCGACGGACACACAGCAGACCGCAGCGGCGAAGTGCGCATCTGGAAAGGGCATCGCCGGTGTCGGGTCGCCGTTGAGGTCGAGAACCACCCGTTCGTCCGCGATCGGGTTCGCATCGAGTTCGTATGCGTTCATACCGAGGACGGTGAGCGATGCCGGTTTCTCCGGGAAGTGCGAGACCCACGACGACATGACGTCGAGCACCGGACCGGATTCGGCACCGCACAGGCCGAGCTCCGCATACAGGGCGCCGACAGCGGCGATGGCACCGTCGTCGATGTGGGTGACGAGACGCGGCGCTGCGTAGAAGCGATCGTCGCCGGTGGCATCGGTGCGGTCGAAGAAGCCAGGCGGGAAGCCGTCGTAGACATCGTTGTCGTCTTGCCGGCTGTCGTCACCGTGCTCCAACGGTCCCGTCAGCATCGCCTCATCATTCCCTCACCATGACTGTCATCGTGGCATGCCCCACGCTGCAGTCGGGTACCGTCGCCGACCGATGACTGACGCGTCGACACCCGCCCTGCCGCTTCGACCGTGGGGTGAGCTCGAGCCTGGCCGCATCATGGGTCGGGGCCACGCTGCCGGTGACTTCCTCGAGGCCTACGACTGGGAAGTCGAGACGGAAGAAGTGGGTCTGCTCCGCATCAGCGCGCATCTGCCGGCACACGTCCGCAACCCTCGCGGGCAGCTGTTCGGCGGCTTCACGCCCACGTACGTCGATCTCGTCTCGTTGTTCACGGTGCGCGCCGGGCGCCGGGAGGAGCCGTTCTTCTGGCTCGCCACCACGAACATGCGCATCGACTACTTCGAGCCCATCATGGGGCCGACGTTCAGGATCGAGGGTCGTCTGGAGAAGAGTCGCGGCCGCACGAACTTCGTCGCCGTGCGCTTCTTCGTCGGTGAGAAGCACGACGAGCTCGCCGTGTTCGCACTGACCACCATGCGTGAAGTCCCGGCGGACGCGACGCTTGGTGACGCGTGAATTGACTCGTCGGCGGGGGCGCAGTTGCCTGGCGCTCCCAAAGCGGGGCGGTGCGCTGACACTTCCCCGCCGGCGCTCGACGGACGACCAGGGCAAACGCGAGCGGTTCGACCCGAGCGCGGCCCGACGGTGTCAGCCAACCGCCCCACTTCCCTTACACCGGCTCCGCAAGACCGTTGCCAGCCGAGCGCGTCCGGGCATTCGGTGCGAGACTCGCCGGTACCTGCCACGAAAGGCTGACCATGCCCGACAACGGTGTGTCCGTCCGAACCACGGTCCCTTCGCCCCCCGCACCGGTGATCGAACACCGGGAAGTGCTGCGTACGGCCGTCCTCGACCTGGAGGACGCGTTGGCGCAGCCGTCGTTCGCCCGCGTCCGCCTGTGGTGCACGCTCGTCGCGACCCGGGCCCAGGCCCTCGAGGCGGCTTTTGCAGACCACGTGCACCTGACCGAACAGCCGGACGGCCTCTATGACGAGCTGCGGTCACTGGCGCCGAGATTGGCCAACCGCCTCGGGCGGCTCCAAGGCGATCATGTCGAGATCATGAGCCGGCTGACGGGGTTCCTGAACGGGATCGACGGCGGGATCACCAACGCGAGTACCGTCGACGAGGAGCGCATCGATGCATGGCGCATCGAAGGCACGCAGCTGCTCGGGCTGCTCGTGCGTCACCGTCAACGCGGCATCGACCTCACGTTCGAGGCCTACCTCGTCGACTCCGGCGGGGAGTGAGGCGGATTCGGTTTCGCTCCGGCCGGCGAAATAGCGAATGCCGGCTTCGGTTTCGCTCCGGCCGGCGAGAAACCGAAACGCCACGAGGCCTGGTGTGGCCTCCACTCAGCCGAAGACGATGACCTGCCGGCTGACCTCGCCACGCTTCATCGCCGCGTATCCCTCGTTGATCTCGTCGAGCGCGAGCCGTGCCGACACCATCTCGTCGAGCTTCAACCGTCCGTCCATGTACATGCGGATGAGCGCGGGGATGTCGGTGCGGAACTGGTTCGAGCCCATCATCGAGCCCTGGATCCGCTTCTCCGACAGCAGGTCGATACCGCGGATCTCGAGCGTCTGACGGGGCGGCACCATGCCGATCACCGTCGCCGTTCCCCCGACGTCGAGCATGTTGAACGCCTGCTCGGCCGTGGCTTTCAGACCGATCGCTTCGAAGCTGTAGTCGACCCCGCCACCGGTGAGCTCCTTCACCGCGGCCGGGACGTTCTCGACCTGCGATGCGTTGACGACGTCCGTGGCGCCGAACTGGCGGGCGGTGGCGAGTTTGGCGTCGCTGACGTCGACGACCACGATCTGCCCTGCGCCCGCAATGCGCGCGCCTTGGATCGCGGCGAGCCCGATGCCGCCGGCGCCGATCACGCACACCCGCGCGCCTGGCTCGACCCTCGCTGTTCGGAACACCGCGCCGGTGCCCGTGGTGATGCCGCAGCCGATGAGTGCGGCACGGTCGAGGGGCATGTCCTTCGTGATGGTCACGAGTGCGTTCTGGTGCACCAGCATCAACTCGGCGAACCCGCCCAGGCGGGCCATCTGCTCGACCGCGGTTCCGTCGGCCTTGCGCAGGCGGGGGTCGGCGGTGGTCGCACGCGACGTCGCCTCCGGGTTCACACAACGGTGCGGATTGCCCGACAGGCACTGCCGGCACTGACCGCAGAAGATCGACAGGCAGCACACGACATGGTCACCCGGCTTGCAGTAGGTGACGTCGCGGCCGACCGCTTCGACGATCCCAGCCGACTCGTGCCCCATGACGGCGGGCAACGGAGTTCTGAACGTGCCCTCCATGAAATGCAGATCGGAATGGCAAAGCCCCGCGCCGACGACCCGGACGAGGACCTCGTCGGGTTCCGGTTTGTCGATGCGCAGCTCCTCGATGTGGAGCATTCCGGGTGCTTCGTTCAGGACTGCAGCTCGCATGTCTGGCCTCCGGACTCGCACCCTACGGACTTTCGCGGCTCGTGTCGGGATTGGTCGATGGGGGAGACCGCTGGTAGATATCTCCCTCAGCATTCGGGCCGAGCCTGGGTACGAACGTCCGACCGTTTGAGGGAGACCGCACATGACGCAGCAGGACACCCCGACCGCGAAGCCCGTTCGCGCGCCCCGCGAAGAGAAGCCGCAGGAGTACTACCAAGCCATCAAGGCGCGCTTTGCCGAAGAGCGCAACCTCCGCCTCGCCTACCGGCCCGAAGGGACAGGGCAATTCATCACCGACCTGTCGGGTTCGCTCGCGGTGTACGAGACGGACCCGTACGGCGGCGACATCGTCGATCGTGAGCCGATCGACGACACCGTCGAGGTGTTGTTCATCGGCGGTGGCTTCTCTGCATTGCTCACCTCGGCCCGCCTTCGTGAGGTCGGCGTCGAGTCGATCCGCATCGTCGAGCGTGGAGCCGACGTCGGCGGCACCTGGTACTGGAACCGTTACCCGGGCGTGGCCTGTGATGTGGTCGCCTATGACTACCTGCCGCTGCTGGACGAGATGAACTACGTGCCCTCGCGCCACTATGCGTACGGCCCGGAGATCTACGCCCACTGCCAAGCGATTGCCCGCAAGTACGACCTCTACGAGCTCGCCGTGTTCCAGACCACGGTCACGTCGACCACGTGGGACGAGGTCGACGAGGTGTGGCTCGTCACGACCGACCGCGGCGACCGTATGCGCGCGAAGTTCGTGATCTGCGCCAACGGCACGCTGACGAAGCCGAAGCTGGCCCGGATCAAGGGCATGGAGACGTTCAAGGGCCACTCGTTCCACACCTCGCGGTGGGACTACGACTACACCGGCGCCGACCTCTCCGATCTGTCGGACAAGGTCGTCGGGATCATCGGCACCGGCGCTACCTCCGTCCAGGCCATCCCCTCGCTGGGCGCAAACGCGAAGGAACTGTTCGTCTTCCAGCGCACGCCGTCGGGGATCGACGTGAAGGAGGACTGGGAGACCGATCCCGAGTGGGCTGCGTCCTTGCAGCCGGGGTGGCAGGCCAAGCGGCGCCTCAAGATGCTGACGGAGCCCCCGTTGTCGGCGATTCAGATCGAGAAGCGGGCCGACATGACGGCGGAGGAGAAGGTCCGCCGCCAGGAGAACGCCAACATCGATCACATGATGCGAATCCACAAGCGCGTCGATGAGATCGTGACCGATCCGAACACGGCGGATTCGCTCAAGCCGTGGTACATGTTCATGTGCAAGCGGCCGTGCTTCCACAACGAATATCTACCGACGTTCAATCGTCCGAATGTGCATCTGATCGACACCCATGGGGAGGGAATCACCGAAATCGGAGAGACCGGACCGGTCTTCGACGGCAAGGAGTACCCGCTCGACCTGCTGATCTATGCGACCGGCTTCGAGGTCCAGAAGACCGGCACCTACAACCGCATCTTGGGCCAGGGCGGCCTTGATCTGCAGGACAAGTACCACGAGGGCATCCGCACAGTGCTCGGCATCCACACGCACGGGTACCCGAACATGTTCATCATGGGCGGCTACCAGGCATCGTTCAACTTCAACCTCACCGACGTCCTCCAGGCACAGGGCGACCACATCGCGGCGTGCATCGACTACGTCCGCAGCAACGGTCATGCGACCCTCGACTGCACGTTCGAAGCCGAGGAATGGTGGGTACAGGAGGTGATCGCACACCGCGGCAAGACGACCCGCAATGAGGAGTGCACGCCGGGGTATTACAACTTCGAGGGTGAGTTCAACCGCCGTCAGGATGGCAACTACAACGGCGGGTTCCCGAAGTACGGCGCGCATCTGCGTGGTGTGCGTGACGACATCGAGACGAAGTTCTCGTTCACGTAGGCCTGGGACCTACGAGAACGCGTCGACGCGTTCTGGCGTGGCCGGCTCCCGAAAAGCGTGTCGATCCACGCCAGATCGAGCCCAACGCGGGCCGATGCCATCCGTCAGTCGAGGAGCGCGGGGTCGGACTCGATGATCTCGTCCCACAGCGTCTGGAACGACGACCAGCCGAACATCGGCGACCCGAGCGAACCGGCCAGGCCGCGTGCCAGATCGGCCGGCCAGTGCTTGGGCGCACCGGCCGCCTCGGCCAGCAGCTGCGTCTGGCACGAGCGCTCCATACTGATGAACCACCACGCCGCTTCGTCGACGGTCAGCCCGGTGGCGAAGATGCCGTGGCCCTCCTGGATGGCGACCCGCTTCTCGCCGAACGCCGCTGCGAACGCCTTGGCCTGCTCCGCAGAGCCGACGACGCGGGGCTCGCCGATCAGCGCCTGCTGCTCGAAGAACACGCAGCTGTCCTGGGTGATCGGGTCGAGGAGCCGCCCCAGGCTCGACCAGGCCCGTCCGTGGAGCGAGTGCGCATGGCACACAGCGTTGACTTCAGGTCGGGCGGCGTGCACGGCGGCATGGAGGCGGAGACCGACCGGATTGACCGGACGGCTGCCGACGAGCACCTCGCCCTGATGGCTGACCTGCACGAGGTGCGACACCCGAATCTGGCGGAACGACAGCCCGATGGGGTTCACCCAGAGGCGATCGGAATGCTCGGGGTCGCGCACCGTCACGTGGCCGAGTAGCCCCTCCGAGAACCCGAGCCGGCCAAACACCCGGCACGCTCCGGCAAGGCGCTCGAGACGATGCCGACGCTCGTCCTCCACCGCGTCGAATCTCGGTGGCTGGCGGGAGTTGAACACCGACGTGTCTGCGCTGAGCGTTGCCGGTGTGGTGCTCATCGGGTCCTCCTGGCTCTCGGAATTCGGAGGAGCCTACGATGCCGCGATGGACTTCGCCGATCGCCTCGACTTGCACGAATTGCCGGGCCGCTATGGCGACGCCATCGATGATCGCAACTGGGACGGGCTCGGGCGGATCTTCACGGACGACGCCACGTTCGACCTCACCGACCTCGGCGTGCCGATGCTGACCGGGCTCGGTGCGATCAAGCACTTCATGGACGTCGACGCCGAGCACCCGCTGACGCACATGATGACGAACATCTATGTCGATGAGCTCGCCGACCGCGTGACGATGAACTTCCGGATCGTCGCGCTGCGCAAGGGCGGGCTCGTGGGCACCGCGTCGTACTACGACGTCGTCGTGAAGACGGCCGAGGGCTGGCGGGTCAAGGATCGGGTCACCACCCGTCGGCGGCGCGGCATGCGTCGCGATAACTGACCGGCCCGGTTCGGTGGCCCACAGTGGAAGGAAGCGGTGATGGACGGCATCCATGATCTCGGCGGGATGCAGGGGTTCGGAACGGTCGAACGCGACGACGCGGTCTTCCATGCGCCGTGGGAGCGGCTCGCGTTCGCAATGGCGCAGACCGCACACATCGAAGGCAACACCGACGACTTCCGCCATGCGATCGAACGCCTCGATCCCGGCCAGTACCTGACCGTCGGCTACTACGGCCGGTGGCTTGCATGTACCGAGATCCGTCTGCGCGAGCGAGGTCTGCTCGACAGCGACGAGGTCGACCGGCGCGCCGGCGGCAGCGACGCGCGGCCGCGTGCGACGGCGAGCATCGGACTTCCTTCAGGACCTTCCACGTCCGGTCCGAAACGCCGGCTCGATCGTCCCGCACGGTTCTCGGTGGGGAGCGCGGTACGGGTTCGCAACCTCCATCCGGTCGGGCACACCCGGCTACCGGGCTATGTCCGTGGGCACTGCGGGACGGTGCGACTGGTGCATCCGGTGTTCGTCTTCCCGGACACGAACGCGCACGGCCGGGGCGACGATCCCCAGCACGTGTACGCCGTGCAATTCTGCGCCCGCGACCTCTGGGGCGCGGGCGACCACGTCGTCACCGTGGACCTGTTCGAGCCCTACCTGGAGCCAGCCGCATGAGCCCGACCGAAAGCCACGACCACGACCACGACCACGACCACGACCACGACCACGACCACGACGACAGCCACGACCGGCGGGCGTCGCGGGCCGAGGCGCTCGAGGCCATCCTCATCGAACGGGGTCTGCTCGACCCGGCGGCCATCGACATCGTCCTCGACCGCTTCGAGACGCAGCTCAGCCCGATGCTCGGCGCCAAGGTCGTCGCCCGCGCCTGGACCGATCCGGCGTTCAAGACGCGGCTGCTGGCGGACGGTCTCGCCGCGATCGGCGAACTGGGGCTCGGCGGCCCGCAGATCGACCACCTTGTCGTCGTCGAGAACACCCCGGACG
>JAYUDQ010000785.1:0-7782 GCA_043739745.1 Acidimicrobiia bacterium
AGCTACTCGCTGTTCGGCAAGATCGTGAAGGGCCTCGATGTGCTCGACGCGATGGAGAAGGTGAAGACCGGTGGAGGCGACCGTCCGGCCACGCCGGTGGTCATCGAGTCGGTGACGATCACCGAGTCCTGAGGCTGATTCCCGAGTCGTCGGCGGTGGCCAACCGGTCGTCCGGTCAGATCGGCCGTGCGTCAAGGTGCGCGATTGGCACGTCGATGCCGTTCTCGTGCAACACAACGGTGCCCGCACCGGCTGACGACCACGTCCCTTCGGGGTTGCGCAGGAGTGCGGTCCGCTCGTCGATGAGGGCCACGGTCACCTTCTTGCCGGCGATCTTCAACGTGCGCTTGGTGCGGGCGGCGGGCCAGGTATCGGCGTGGGGGAGCACGGCGAGATCGCTGATGAGCCCGAGCCCGATGGTGAAGGCTCCACCGCGCGGGTCGACCATAGGGTCGCCGAGCACCATCGCCGCATCGGAGGCGGCGGCAAGGACCGCGCCACTGCGCCAGGCCGCTTCGATAGCAACCCATGCCTGCGTCTCTTTGAGCACACCGAGCAGATGCATCGGCGAGTCGCCGGCGATGTAGATGAACCGGGCGTCGCGGATCATGGCCACGAGTGCCGGATCCTCAGCGTCGCGGCGATTGAGCACCGGACAGTTGACGACCGTGCCGCCGACCGGGGCGAACCACTCCGCCGCCTGCGCGATCAGCCGGTCGGGGTGCTCGAACGCCGCCGCTGTGGGCAGGACCAGCACCTCGGTGCCCCCGCTTGTCGCGAGAAGGTCGGCGTCGAAATTGCATCCTTCCTGCCAGGGTGAACCACCGATCAGGGCCAGCCATCCGGGCGTGGTCACGAGGGGTTGCCGAACGTTGTGCGCATGCGCGGCACGTTATCGGCCGGCCGCGGTCGTCTGCGCGCCCCTCGGACGGCGCAGGCGGCGGGCCGTTGCCGTGGCACGTACTCTGCGCTCTGTGAGCGGCAAGGGCACTCCGGCGACGAAGGTCGCTGCCGCCACGAAGGTCGCTCACACGCTGCACGAGTACGCCCACGATCCGGCTGCTCCCTCCTACGGCACGGAGGCCGCAGATGTGCTGGGAATCGACGCGGCCCGCGTGCACAAGACGCTGCTGGCTTCGGTCGAGCGGGCCGGAGGCGCAGAGTTCGTCGTGGCCGTCGTGCCCGTCGAGGCGCAGCTCGACCTCAAGGCGCTCGCCGCCGCCGTGGGTGCGAAGAAGGCGGAGATGGCCAAGCCTGCGGATGCCGAGCGCATCACCGGCTACGTCCTCGGCGGAATCAGCCCGCTCGGCCAACGGAAGCGCCTTCTCATCGTGATCGACGCCGACGCGCTCGACCATCGGACCATGTTCGTCAGCGCAGGCCGGCGCGGGCTCGAGATCGAGCTGTCCGCCGCCGACCTCGCTGCGCTCACCAACGCGACCTTCTTGCCGATCGCAAAGCGCGCATAGGAACCACGATTGCCTTCTGGAGGGGTTGACGACGAGACTTGCGCCAATGAGCGAGCCGACCAGCCCTGCGCAGGACCAGACGCGACCCGACCGGCAAGAACGCGAGCAGCCAGGACGCGAACAATCAAGGCGCGACCAACCCAAGCGCGACCAACCGTGGGTCATGCGCACCTACTCGGGCCACTCGTCGGCGACGAAGTCGAACGAGCTCTACCGCACGAATCTGTCGAAGGGCCAGACCGGCCTGTCGATCGCGTTCGACCTCCCCACCCAGACCGGCTACGACCCGGATGCGCCCGAGGCCGCTGGCGAGGTGGGCAAGGTCGGCGTGCCCGTCGTGCACCTGGGCCACATGCGCCAGCTGCTCGATCAGATCCCGGTCGAGCAGATGAACACATCAATGACCATCAACGCGCCGGCGGCCTGGCTCCTGGCCCTGTACATCGCCAACGCCGAGCTGAACGGGGTCGATCCAGCAGTCCTGCAGGGAACGACCCAGAACGACATCGTGAAGGAGTACCTGTCGCGCGGCACGTACATCTACCCGCCGGCGCCATCCCGTCGGCTCATCGTCGACATGGTGGCCTACACGGTGCGCAACGTGCCGAAGTGGAATCCGATCAACGTCTGCTCGTACCACCTCCAGGAGGCCGGGGCCACGCCGACGCAGGAGCTTGCGTATGCGCTGGCGACGGCGATCGACGTCCTCGACGCCGTCCGCGCTTCTGGCCAGGTGCCCGATGCGGAGTTCGGCGAGGTCGTCGGGCGCATCTCGTTCTTCGTGAACGCGGGTATCCGCTTCGTCGAGGAGATGTGCAAGATGCGGGCCTTCGGGCGGCTCTGGGAGCGCATCTGCCTCGATCGCTACGGCGTCACTGATCCGAAACAGCGCCGGTTCCGTTACGGCCTGCAGGTGAACTCGCTCGGACTCACCGAAGCGCAGCCCGAGAACAACGTGCAGCGGATCGTGCTCGAGATGCTCGGCGTCACGCTGTCGCGCGACGCGCGTGCCCGCGCCGTGCAGCTGCCGGCATGGAACGAGGCGCTCGGCCTCCCCCGCCCGTGGGACCAGCAATGGTCGCTGCGGATGCAGCAGGTGCTCGCCTTCGAGACCGACCTGCTCGAGTACGACGACCTCTTCACCGGCTCGGTCGTGGTCGAGAGGAAGGTGGCGGAGATGGTCGCCGCTGCGCAGACCGAACTGGACGATGTGCTCGCCCTCGGCGGCGCGTTCGAAGCCATCGGCGAGCTCAAGGCGCGACTGGTCCGTTCGCATACGGATCGAACGCGACGCATCGCCAGCGGCGACCTCAAGGTGATCGGCGTGAACTGCTACACCGAGAGTGCCGAGTCGCCGCTGGGCGGCGCGGACAACATCTTGAAGGTCGACCCTGCGGTGGAGGCCGAGATGATCGCGGACGTCCAGTCGTGGCGGGCGAATCGTGACGCAGACACCGCAGCGAAGGCGCTCGACGAGATCCGTCGGGTCGCGCAGTCGGGCGAGAACATCATGCCGGCCAGCATCGCCGCCGCCCATGCTGGCGTCACCACCGGCGAGTGGGCGGGTGCGCTGCGCGAAGCGTTCGGCGAGTTCCGCGCCCCGACCGGAGTGGGAGGCGTGATTGGCGGCCGTAGCGACGCACTGGGCGCCATCGCGACACGGAACCGGGCCAGGGCCGGTGGACCGCCCAAGTTCCTCGTCGCCAAGCCGGGCCTCGACGGGCACTCCAACGGCGCGGAGCAGCTCGCCGTGGCGGCCCGCGACTCGGGCATGGAGGTGATCTACCAGGGCATCCGCCTGTCGCCGGAGCAGATCGCGGCGGCGGCTCGGGACGAAGATCCGGACGTGATCGGCATCTCGATCCTCTCCGGTTCGCACATGCAGCTCGTGCCCTCGGTGCTTCGTGCGCTGGCGGACGTCGGTGTCGACGCGCCGGTCGTCGTCGGCGGCATCATCCCGGAGGAGGATCGCGTTGCCTTGCGGGCCCTTGGGGTGGCTGCGGTCTACACGCCGAAGGACTTCGACCTGGCGAAGATCATGTCGGAGATCAGCGACCTCGCCGACGTGCCGCGCTGACCCGCCTTGCTGTGGCCCGACGGGTCCTAGCGGAAGAACGCAAACACCAGCACGATGGGGATCACCAGGAAGCCGATGCCCGTCAGGATGATCGCCAGCAGCGCGAACTGACGCGCTGCGTCCTTCGGTGGCCGGCCCGCCGCGCCGATCGTCTCCCACAGCGCGTTCAGCGGTGCGTCCAGGGACAGCCGAATGCGGTGCCGGGCGACGGCCGAGCCCCGCAGCACCGCCCATGACAGGCAGCCGAAGACGACGAAGAGCACCAGCAGGGCCACGATGAAGCCGACCTTCGACTTCGCACCCTCGACCGCCTGCCCGAGGGTCGTCGACACCCACGACACCACGGCACCGCCGAGGAGGAACGTCGGGAGGCCGAGTGCGTTCCTCTTCAGCGTGGGCAGGACGCGCTCCGCGTCGATCCGGGCCCGCCTCAGCATGAACCGCTCGGGGCTGCTCTTCGGCGCGTTGGCTTCGCGGCGCAGGTAGAGATTGCGGATAGACGTGATCACTGCGGCCTGGTGGTTGCGGACGATGAAGCCGGCGACGAGCTGCACGAGGAAGGACGCGACCGGGGTCAGCGGACCGAGCTTCGGTATCGACGTCGCCCGACCACCGTTGCGGTCGAGCACTTCGAGCGAACGGATGACGAGGAGGTGCGCCTCTTCGAAGCGGTCCGGGAGCCACAGCGCCTTGCGAGCGGACAGCTCGCGGACGATGTCGAGCTCGACCTTCCCACGGGCACCGAACTCACCGAGGATCGTGTCGGTGGCCGACTCGTCGTCGCTACGACTGAGTTGGCGAAAGGCCGAGAGCCGGTCACTCAGCTCGTCGAGGACGAGCAGCTTGTTGTCATCGTTGTTGCTGCCGTCCTTCGGCTCCTTCCAATTCATGCCCCTCGCCCGTTCTGCCATCCCTAGTCAGACCGAAATCGGGAAGCAGCGGTCATCGATCGAGCCAAATGCATAGCGCTCATAGCCGCGATCCGGCAGCAGATCACGGGTCAGGTCCGTCCATTTCAGTACTTCAGGATCACTGATCCGATGCACGATCTGGAGGATTCCACCCTCGAACACGCGGTACTCGGCCCAGACCCCGGGGTAGTCCTTCACGCAACTGATCTCGGCGAAGGGCACGTCGCCGGTGAGCCACGGGAAGCGCCGGACCCGGTTGCGGTGGGTGTGGCCGGCGAAGTACCCGCGCAGCCGGGGACGGCGGCGGACCACGTCGATGAGCGCCTCCGAGTCGGCCGGGTTGATGCCGAAGTAGTCGTCCGGACGGGTCCGGGCATCAGGATTCCAGCAATGATGATGACCGAACACCAGTACCGATTGGTCGCTATCTGCGCCCAATGTGTCGAGCCATTCGAGTGAATCGGTGCTGAGGACCCCACCATCTTCACCATAGAGCGTCGTATCGAGAACGGCGAGCGTGACGCCGGGGAGCGTCACCGCGAATGGTGCGCGGTCGGCGAGCTGCTGGCCGCCGTAGCACTCGTGGTTGCCGCGCACGTGGTGGAGTCGGTCGCCGAACGCCGTGCCGTAGTGATCGAGGAACTGGCTGTACTCGGCCTGACTCCCATGCGTCGTGAGGTCGCCCTTGGCCACCACCGCAGCGGGGTTCAGCGGCAGGATCTCGGCGATCGCGGCGGCGTTGCAGAGGACGGGGTGGGGCGTCTCGCCGTCCGGTCGGCGCATGCGCACACCCAGCTCGACCGCCTTGTGCTCGGTCACCACCTCCTCCTCACCGAAGTGGAGATCGTTGACGGTCACGAACGTGCAGAGGTGCTCGCCGGGCGGTCGGACCAGTGTGGTTGCGCTCAGCCCGCCGACCTCGACCGTCGTCCCGGGTTCGAGGCCCGTGCGCCGGTGCACTGCCGGCCCTTCGTGGACCACGACGGCATCGTCGGCAACGGTCGTCAGCTCGGGGCGCAACATCTCCGGAACATAGGCCGGGAGGGCCGGCGCGTGCGGGCACAGTACTTCGGGATGACCGGATGGCGGCTCGGCTGGATCGTGGCCCCGGATGAGCTCGTGGCGCCGATGGAACGCTTCGCCCAGAACCTGTACATCTGCGCGTCGCACGTATCGCAGGTCGCCGGTCTCGCTGCGTTCGACGCACACGACGAGCTGGAGGGGAACGTCCGGGTGTTCGCACGCAACCGTGCGGTGCTGCTCGATGGCCTCCGTGCCGCCGGCTTCGATCGGATCGCCCCGGCCGAGGGCGCCTTCTACGCCTACGTCGACGTTTCTGCCGTCACCGATGACAGCTGGGCGCTGTGTCGGATCTGGCTCGACGAGCTCGGCATCGCGGCGACGCCGGGGCTCGACTTGGATCCGGTGCGCGGCAAGCAGTTCGTGCGTTTCTCGTGCGCCGGCGACGAAGCCCAGATCGCGGAAGCGGTCCGTCGCCTCGCCACGTGGATGGCGGGCCGAACCGCTCGGTAGCCGCCGGGGCCCCACCCGGGGCGAGCTTCAGCCGACCGGCTCCGGCACCGCGAACCCGTGCGCCGCCGAACCCGCACCATGCAGCGCCTCGATCGGATCCTGCGTGTCGCCGAAGTACCCGAGCGCATACGCACCGCGCTGATAGCCGATCAGCTTCGCGAGCTCGACGGGGAACGTCCGGGCCACGTCCGGCGGACAGGACAGGTACTGGTTCTCCTCCTGCCGCAGCCAGCTCAGCGTGTAGCCGATGTTCACGCCCATGCGCCGTTCGGCCGTCTGGTTGGCGCCGCCTCCGTGGTAGACGCTGCCCACGTAGAGCAGCACCGAGCCTTTCGCCATCTCCGCCGGGACCGTGTCTTCGTAGGGGAGGCGGAGCTTGTCCTCGAAGTGGTTGCTGCCCGGGATGATCCGCGTCGCCCCGTTCACCTCGGTGAAGTCGGTCATCGCCCACATCGTGTGGCACTCCACCTCAAAACCCTTGGGGAATGGGAAGAAGTCGAACGCCCACTGGTCCCGATGGACCGCCTGCCCGGTCTCCCCTGGCCCGATGTCGATCACCTGGGTGAGGTGCAGCTGGTAGGTCGCCGCGTTCGCGCCGAGCACGGCATCGAGGGTGCGCAGCACCGTCGGATGGGCCGCGAGCGCACGGACGGACTCCGAGCGTGCCAGCAGCGATCCGGTGCGCCGAGTCTTGAAGCCGCCGAACTCGTCGCTGCCGAATCGGGTGGCCAGCACATGCGGAAGCAGCTCGTCGCGGACCCGATCCATCGTCGGTGCGTCGACCAACTCGGCGACGATGACGCCGCCATCTTCATGGAGGATCGTCGCCAATGCTTCTGGGCTCACGTCCCGATCGACGGTCTGCAGCGCACGCATGGTCATGGCCAAGCATCGCGTACGGGCGCACGGGGCGGCGCAGTGGGCTCGTTACGGGCGCCGCCGTGACGCCGGAATCGGGCTCTTCGCCCACCACCGGCCGGACCATCGCCACGATCCTGCGGCAGTCGGCACCGCTGCGGCCGCCACGATCACCGGCTGCGGCCACGCCAGCTCCAACGCCGCCACGATCGCCACCAACTCCTCATCTGTCGGCACCGGTGTCACCGAGGCGACCGAAACCGCGACGCGTTCGCTCACAACGGCACGTTCCCGTGCTTGCGCTTCGGCAGCTCTTCCTTCTTCGTCCGCAGCAACGACAGACCACGCACCAGCATCTTGCGAGTGTCGGCCGGGTCGATCACATCGTCGACATACCCGCGCTCGGCGGCGATGTAGGGGTTGGCGAAACGCTCGGTGTAGTCCTCGACCAATTCGGCACGACGGGCCGCCGGGTCGGGCGCGGCGTCGAGCTCGCGCTTGTAGACGATCCCGACGGCGCCCTGCGGCCCCATCACCGCAAGCTCGGCTGACGGCCACGCGAAGCAGAGGTCGGAGCCGATCGACTTCGAGTCCATGACCACATACGCGCCGCCGTAGGCCTTGCGGGTGATGATGCTGATCCGGGGCACGGTCGCCTCGCAGTAGGCGTAGAGGAGCTTGGCGCCGTGGCGGATGATGCCGCCGTACTCCTGGTCGGTGCCCGGCATGAACCCCGGCACGTCGACGAAGGTGACCAGTGGGATGTTGAACGCGTCGCAGGTGCGCACGAAGCGCGCCGCCTTCTCGGACGAGTCGATGTCGAGCACGCCGGCCATCACCATCGGCTGGTTGCCGACGACGCCGACCGGGTGCCCATCGACGCGGGCGAAGCCGCACGTGATGTTCCCGGCCCACTTCGGGAAGTACTCGAAGT
>JAYUDQ010000786.1:0-7778 GCA_043739745.1 Acidimicrobiia bacterium
ATCGGCTCGCCGTCGACCCGCAGGTCGGGGAGGCGGTCGAGGACCGCTTCCAGGGCCAGAGCGCCTTCCAGCCGGGCCAAAGGTGCGCCGAGGCAGTAGTGGATGCCGATGCCGAACGCGGCATGACGCTTGAGGGTCTTGAGCTCGCGGGTGACATCGAAGCGGTCGGGCTCGTGCCACGCGGCGGGGTCGCGGTTGGCCGATCCGAACATCATGTACACCTTCGAATCGGTTTCGATGTCGACGCCATGGAGGTTCACCGGACAGCTGTTGGTACGGAACAGCCCGTGCACCGGCGCATCGAATCGGAGGCTCTCCTCGATTGCGTTCGGGACGAGGCCGCGGTCGGCGCGGACGAGCGCGAGCTGATCCGGGAACTGCAGGAGGCGGTTGACGACGTTGCCGATCAGCAGCGTCGTGGTGGCCGAGCCCGCGACGAGGAGGAACTGGCAGAAGCCGAGCACCTGCTCGTGGGTCAGCCGCTTGCCTTCGCGCTCGACGGTCAGCAGCCGGGTCAGTAGGTCGTCGGGAACGTCCGCACCGGACCTGATCTCGTCGGTGCGTCCTTGGATGTGCGGTCCGAAGTACGCGAAGTAGTCCGCGTAAGCGGCCGCTACCTCGGCCGAGGCTTTGCGGCCGCGTTCGAGCGCGACCGCTTCGGCCATCGGCAGAACCCAGTTGCGGAACATCTCGATGTCGTCGACCGGCATCCCGAGCAGCCAGCACATGACCGTGAGCGGGAACGGCATCGCCAGGTCCTTGATGAGATCACCGTTGCCGCGGTCGGCGAAACCGTCGACGATGGCGCCGACGAGCCTGCGCATGTCCGGCTCCATGGCGTCGATCACCGAGGGCTTGAAGGCACGGGAGATGGCGAGGCGCTCGGTGGTGTGGAGGGGCGGGTCGCTGGACACGAGCACCCCAGCTCCGTCGGCTGCGTACGCGAGGCCGGGTCCGAACCGTGACGACCATGTGTCGTCGTTGCGCAACGCCGCGGTCACATCGGCTTCGAGCGAGAGGCTGTAGTGCGGTGCCGGAACCTCGGTGTGATGCACCGGGCACTGCTCGCGCAGCTGCGCGAATGTCGCCGTCGGGTCGGATTGGAACGCCGCCGACAACAGACTGAAATCGACGGCATCGAAGGCCGGGGTCTGAGTGCTCGTCATCGGATCTCCTCATCGGGAAAGAGGACGGCGATGAGGGTCATCACCCGCGCCTCAAACGCGGCAGTCGACACTTCCATCGTCGGCATCGAATCGATCTGGCACAGTCCCAGCAGCAGAGCGAAGAACGTCTTCACGGTGGCCTGCTTCACCGGCGCCCGCCCACGCGCCCGCTTCATCCACCGGTCGCCGTGATCACCGTGCCACTTGGCGAGCAGATCGGCCACCTCGGGATGGCGTTGGGCGGCGAGGTGCAGCTCGCTCAGGAGCCGGCGGGTGTCAGCGAACTCGGGGGCCAGATAGGTCCGAGCAACTGCTGCCGGCGTCACCCGGACACCGACACCGGCGGTCAGCTCGTCCAAGGCCCAGCGACCGGCGGCAACGAGCAGCTCGACCTTGCCGTCGAAGTGGTTGTAGATGGCCGGCGCCGAGACCTCCGCCCGCTTTGCGATGTCGGCCACCGTGACACCCTCGAAGCCGAGCTCGACGCACGAGCTGACGGCGGCGGCGAGCAATCGCTCGCGGGTTGCCGTTGTTGCATCGTCGTCCCGCGGCGGCCGACCGAGGCGCTGGCCCGTCTCCACGGTGCGGCGTTGCCGATCAGCTGCCGAGCCCACGCTTGTCACCCTCCCAGCCGTTGCGGTGCACGAAGTCCTCGACCGGCCTGCGCTTCACCGGCCCGAACTTGGCATCCGGCCAACCGAGCGGGATCGTGGCTGCGATCTTGATGTGGACAGGGAGGCCGAGCACCTCGCGGACGGTTGCGTCGGCGGTCATATGCAGCGTCGTGAACACCGATCCGAGGCCGAGCGCGCGGGCCGCCAACAAGATGTTCTGCGCGGCTGGGTACAGCGCGGACCAGGTGAACTGCTCCATCGGCGCGGCCGGTGGGTAGATCACGGGACCGGTGACGAAGATGATGACGGGCGCGTCGCCCAGCGCGGTGATCATCGCGGCTGTGCCGTCGAGCATCAGGCGCATGGTGCGATCGGGCCGGGGCATGGCCGCTACGCGCTTCAACATTGCGGCCTGGACCGCCGATGCGATGCGCGCCTTCTTCGCAGCATCATCGAGAACGACGAAGTCCCACCCCTGGCTGTTTCCGGGGCTCGGCGCCCGAGTCGCAGCCCACAGCACACGATCGATGAGCTCGGCCGGAACCGGATCGGACTTCAGCTGCCGGATCGCACGGCACGTCCCCATGACCTCGAACACGTCCATGAGTGGCGAGGTTAACAACCATTCATTTAGAATTGCAACCATGACGTCGTCGCCCGATCTCACCGCTTCCGCCTCGCTCATCAGCCTCATCGATCTGCACGGACGCCGCGCCCTGGTAACCGGTGGAGGCAAGGGAATCGGTGCCGCGATCAGTGCCCGCCTGGCCGAGGCCGGAGCCCACGTGATGCTCGCGGACATGGATCCCACCGGCCAGGCAACGGCCGACGCGCTGACTGCTGTGGGGCTGAGCGCATCGTTCGTCGTGTGCGACATCACCGACCCGGAGGCACTGGTTGCCGCAGTCGACGCCGCCTGTAGGGGCGATGCGCTCGACATCCTCGTCAACAATGCCGGCATCTACCCCACGACCGGGCCCATCGAGCACGTCACGGACGCCTTCGTGCAGCGCATGCTGGAGGTCAACGTGCGGGCCCAGTACAGCGCGGCACGCGAGGCCAGCCAGCACATGACCAACGGCGGCAGCATCATCAACCTCGCCTCCATCGCCGCGATCCGCGGCGGTGCCAACATCAGCGCCTATGCCGTCTCCAAGGCTGCGATCGTCGGCATGACCCGCGCCTTCGCCAACGAGCTCGGCCCCCGCCGCATCCGGGTGAACGCGATCGCCCCGGGCATCATCGACACGCCCGGCGTGCAGGACCAGCTGGCACCGTTGAAGGCCGGCGGGCTCGACATCGACCGGGCCATTGCCGCCAACCCGCTGCGCATCGCCGGCCAGGCCGACCACGTCGCCCGCGCCGCCCTGTTCCTCGCGTCGGACCTCTCCGCCTTCGTCACGGGGCATGTGCTCGTGGTCGATGGCGGCGCGACCGCCTGACGCGACACCCGACGGTCAAGCCGCTTTCGACCGCAGAAAGGAAGACATGGAATTCATCGCCAACTTCATGAACTGCGACCAGGACCCGGTCGCCTGGTCACGCTCCCGCGAGTCCGAAGGGTGGCAGGTGCTCGGGTGCGCGGATCATCTCTGGTCCGGGACGCACCCGTTCCCGCACGTCTGGGTGACGCTCGCGACGATGGCAGCAGCGACCACCCGTCCGCTTCTGACGACGTCCTTCGCCAACAACCTGCTCCGCTCCCCCGTCGAGTTCGCACAGGCCGCATTGCAGATGCAGGCCGTTTCGGGGGGTCGATTCGAGGCGGGGCTCGGCGCGGGGTGGAGCCGTGACGAAGCCGTCGGGGCCGGCATCGGCTACCCGCCGCCAGGCATTCGCGCCGGGCGGTTCATCGAGGCCATCCAGATCGTACGCGCGCTTCTCATCGACGGGTCGTGCACGTTTGAGGGTGCGCACTACCGGATCGACGTGCCCGTGCTCGGTCCGCGCTCGACCGCCAGTCCCCCGCCGCTCGTCGCGTCGCTCGGCGGCGACCGCACGATCCGCTCGATCGCGCCGATCGTTGACCGAGTCGAGCTGAAGCTCATCTCGTCGGCAACACGTGACGGCGCGCTCGACATGCGGGTCTTCCCGACCATCCCGCGATCGCACCTCACCGACCTTGTCGACAAAGTCCGGGCGGTCAACCCGACGGTGCCGATGGGCGCGTTCATCCTGTGCGCGGCGGGCACCGACGGACTGGCGATGTCGATGTCCGACATGCTCGGCGACTGCTTCCTCGGCCAGTTCTTCGGCGAGCCGGCCAAGGTCGCCGACGCCCTGCACGGCCTCGCCGACGTCGGCCTCGACCGCGTGCAGGTCAGCCCGCTCGACGAGGCCAGCTTCGCCCTCCTCGCCCCGCACCTGTTCTGATCCGCCCTTGGCCCGCCCAACGGGGCCGGAGAACCCGAGCGAAGCCGGCGCTCGGGCACCGCGCTCTCCCGCTGAATCGGGGAACCTGACAGAACCAGTTGACGATGGAAGAAGTCCTGCAGGCACGTACCTCTACGGGCGACGGATGTACGAGACGCTGACGGTTGCTCGGCGGAAAATGACTTCGGCGTCGCTGCTTACGAAATCACCGACTCACCCGGCCCATCTCCGCATGCAACGCGCGTCGCAGCGACGTTCCCATGTCCCGGGTCAACCGGCCCGTACCGACCACGTCCCGTCGTCCTCCAACGTGAGCCGAAGTCCGCGGAGATCCAACTGATCCGCGGCGTCGGATGGCTCGTTCTGGCGTTGCGCGCGTTCAACTCCCGCCGCCATCCGCTCCAGCTGCGCCGCTGTCGCAACCCTCGCCATCTCCACCATGTCGGCCTCCAACTCCGGAGTCACGAACCGGCACAGCGCCCGCACCCGCGAATACGACAGCCGACCCTTCGCAAACTCCGTCGCCACCAGCGGCAGGCCGACGAGCTCGTTCGCGACCTGCACGTACTGGCGGGCCGTGACCAGGGAGACGCCGACGTAACCGGCGAGCCAGAGCGACACTCCCACTGTGCCCACACCCGCCGCCGGTCGTACTCTGCGACCAGGCCCAACCACTTCGCCATCCCCGCCGCCAGATCGGCAGCGCCCTGACACAACTCCGCCTCCAATCGCTCGTCGGCGACACCGGTGAGTCAATTCGACACCGGCACATCGGTACACGTCGTCATCCCTCGATTCTGAACCTGGGGTACGTCGAAGCTTTCGGCTGATTCCGCAACACTCAGGCCGCTACGGGCGGTGCTTGACGAGGACATGCTCGTCGTAGCTGATGCCGTGCTCGACAGTGTGAATCAGACGGTCGGTCACGGTCCACCCCGCCGCCTCGTAGAAGGCGATCGCCGCAAGGTTCTCGACCCTGGCATGCAACTCGAAGTCGGAGTGGCCGCCGGCGGCGATCATCGCCTCGCCCTCCGCCAGCAAGCGGCGACCGAGGCCCTTGCCTTGGTGTTCTGGCTCAACGAACAGGTGCACGAGCTGGTGGCCCCTGACCGTGAAGTGCCCAATCGGTACGCCACCGACGACGGCTACCTGCGTCTCGAACTCGGATCCCGGCTGGAACCAGGTGCGCAGTTGCTGCCTGGTGCCTTCTCGGTCCGGGGCCTCAAACTCACCCGCGAGCAGCTGCGAGGAGTACGTGTTCGTGAAACAGCGGTCGTGATAACACTCCACTGCATCAGCGTCGTCGGGGGTCGCCTCGCGCATCTCGATCGCGGCCATATGTCGATACTGACACGCAGCCGCAGACGCGTGGAAGATTAGCTGCGCACCCGCTTGCCATACGCCGGCAGATGGTTCCCGTTCTCATCGCGCACGTCGAGCTCCACCGACACGTCCTCGCACCACTGGATCGTGCCGGTCCGCGCCATCAGGTCCGGCAATGCTGCCAACGCGGCGATCGTGCGCCCGACGCCGAGCGTCGTCTGCGCGCCGGACAGGTCGGTGCCGCGCTTCGTCGACCATTCCTGGATGAACTCGGTTGCGACGCTCCCCGGGTACAACGAGACCGTAGCGATGCCCTTCGGCTCGAGTTCCACGGCCATGTCCGCGGTGAGCCGGTCGAGCCCGGCCTTGCCCGCGCCGTAGGACGAACTGAAGTGGTAGCTCTGCCCGCCCGGTGACGACACATTGCAGATGAAGCCGCCCGGCCCGGCGGCGAACAGCAGCGGTGCCGCATGCCACGACGCCACATAGTGTGCGCGCAGACCAATTCCCACCTGGTCGTCCCAGATCGAGACGGGATGGTCCCAGAAGCCCCCACCCCAGGCTGGCGGATCCGGGATCTTGTAGACGTTGTTGACGAGCACGTGAAGACGGCCCTGCTCGGCGGCAACCTGGGCGAACAGCGCGGCGATCTGTGCATCGTCGCCGTGGTCCACTTCGACGGCGATGCCGTGGCCGCCGGCCTCATCGACGAGACGCGCCGTCTCCCCGATGGACAGCGGACCGGCCGTCGTACGACCCGTCACATAGACGATTGCGCCTTGCTCAGCGAGCGCGATCGCGGCGCCGCGCCCGATGCCGCGACTCGAACCGGTGACGACCGCGACCCGACCGGCGAGCGCAGATCCAGGGCCGCCGGTCACGGCGCGACCGCCGCAGGAACCACGTCGAGGTCAAGCTTCACGAGCCCGCGCAACATGAACGACGGGTGGTACGCATAGTCGTTCGTCGCCGGAAGCGAGAACGATTCCAAACGACGGGTGAACTCCTCCAGCGCAACTCGCCCTTCGAGCCGGGACAGATTGGCACCGACGCAGTAATGCGTTCCTTTGCTGAACGCAAGGTGCTCGTTCAGCCGGGCCCGGTCGGGATCGAATGCGTCCGGGTCGTCGAACACCTCTTCGTCCCGGTTGGCAGAGCAGAACACCACGACGACCCGTGCGCCCTTCGGGATGTGCACACCCGCCAGCTCGACGTCACGGGTGGCCACTCGCCACATGCCCTGCGTCGGCGTGGACAGGCGCAGCGTCTCCTCGACGATGGCGGGGATACGCGTCGGATCGGCCTTCACCTTCGCCCACTGATCCGGGTTCTCGGCCAGGAGCCGCATCATCTCGGTGAGCATCTTCGTGGTCGTCTCGTTGCCGGCCACCAGGAGCTGCTGCACGATGCTCAGCATCTCCGGCATGTCCAACGCCCGGGTGTCCGTGACGTCCGGGTCGTCATCGTCGATGCGCGCATTGAGCAGGTTGGTGAGCAGGTCGCCGAGGGGGTGCGTCTTGCGCTGCTCGAGCGCATCGGCGAAGTAGCGCTGGAACTCGTTGACGCCGCGCTCGGCCTCCAGCCTCGCCTCGATGCCGATGTTGGTGCCGATGCCGGCGATGGAGTCGTCCGACCAGCGTTTGAAGTCGACGAGCCGATCATCGGGAACGTTGAGCGCCTTGGCGATCACCTCGACCGGGAGTGGAACGCCGAACTGGGTGACGAACTCGATCGTTCCCGTCTCGATCCAGCTGTCGATGAGCCGGGTCGTGATGGCCCGGATCACCGGCTCGAGCTCCGCGATGGCGCGCGGGGTGAACGCCTTCGACACCAGCCGGCGATACCGCGTATGGGCAGGCGGATCGGCGGTGAGCATCGTCGGCACCCGCGGGTAGCCCTCGGCCAGGACTTCCATCATCTTCGCCCGTGCCTCTGCCGGCAACGGCATGCTCGTGTTTCCGAACAGCGACGAGTACGTCGTGACGTCGCGGATCACCTCGCTCACCAGATCGTGCCGGGTGACGAAGTACATACCGAGCGACTCGATGTGGAACACCGGCTCCTCAGCCCGCATCTTGGCATAGTGCGGCCACGGGCACTGCAGCGTCTGCGGGTCGAAGGGATTGAACGTACGCAGATCAAGATCAGTCATGACAGTTTCTCCAGGAGGTAAGCACACGTACTACAGATCGGAAAGGGCAGCCACAGCTCCGGATGGAACACACCGAGGATGTGATCGGGTGCCCAGTACGAGTCCGCCCCCATCTGTTCGTACATCGGCAACATCGCCTCGGTGCTTGCG
>JAYUDQ010000787.1:0-7775 GCA_043739745.1 Acidimicrobiia bacterium
GCAATCGCCGACAGGATCAGGACGCGGATGGGTGACCGGGTGGCGCGTCACTATTTGTGCGGTCTCCGAGTCGGTCAACGTGCGGGAGGCTCCGCGTCATGACAGGGGATCCAAGTAGCGAGGAAGTGACGCTGCGGGAGTTCGGCATTTCCATAACGAACTGGTGCGATCACTTGGATATTTGAGCCCGTGACGAATACACGGAATCGGTCGGCGGGGCCACTCGATCAGCGGCGAAGTGCTGGAATTCTCCGAGCGCTGAGATGGGGAAGCCCTCTTGCAACAGACCAAAGACCGGGTCCACACGGTCCTCGAGCGCTCGACGGCTGACCGAGTCGAACCGCGCAGTCTTCGCTCGACCTTCATTCTCGTGCACTCAGTCGCCCGCAGAGCGACTGAGTGCACGAGCATGCCAACCACGACGTCTCGAACGCCGCCCACACGGCGCACACACCGGACCGAACCGCGTGCACGCATCAGCCGTGACCGGGCGCGTCGGCGTGATCAGCCCCGCAGTCCAGGCAGCGGCCCATGAGCGAGAAGTGGGTGAGGTCGAGCTCGATGGCGTAGTCCCGTCGGACGTGAGCAGTAAGTGCGCGTAGTTCCTGGACGGGCAGGTCGACGGCACGGCCGCAGACCGCGCAGACGACACGGACCGCCCCTGCACCGTTGCGCCGGTACATCGCCGGACCGTGACCGATGTGGACGTGCTCGACGAGGCCGAGCTCCTCGAACTGCGCAAGGGAGCGGTAGAGCGTCGAGTCGTCGACGCCGGGGATCGTGTCGGACAGCTGCTCGACGGTGAACGCCTCGGGCGATGCGAAGAACACCCGGAGCAGGGCTCGTTTGGCCGAGGTCACCCGCCCACCGTGCTCGCGCAGCCGCGACAGCGCTCCTGCGAGGTCGACAGCCGGCGCCGTGCGCTCCGCCGCGGGCGACGTCACCGGTGCATCCGGAGTGTCCGCGTCGAGGAGCGGACGCGTTCGGGGTTGAGGGTCTGCACCGGCGCACAGTAGCGGCGGTAAGAACCGGCGACGGCCGCGACTTAGGGTCGGCCTATGGAAGCTCGCCGCATCGGATCACTCGACAACATCTCCCCAGTCGGACTCGGCTGCAACAACTTCGGGCTGCGTCTCGACCCGGCCGGTACGAAGGCCGTGGTCGACGCAGCCATCGACGCCGGAGTCACCTACTTCGACACCGCAGAAAGCTATGGCGAGGGGCTCTCCGAGGAGTTCCTCGGCGCAGCGCTGAGCGGCCACCGCCGCGACGAGGTGATTGTGGCCACCAAATGGGGGCACACGGTCACGCTCAAGAACGGCGACCGCGGCGGTGACCCTGCGGTAGTCCGTCGCTCCTTGGAGGCGTCCCTTACGCGTCTCGGCACCGACCACGTGGACCACTACCAGCTCCACCGGCCCGATCGTGAGACACCGATGGACGAGACGCTCGGTACGCTGGCCGAACTGGTGCGCGAGGGCAAGATCCGCGAGATCGGCTGCACCGCATTCAACGCAACCGAGATCGAGGAGTCGGGCGCGGCTGCGGCTCGACGCGGCGTCCCCCGCTACCCGTCTGTGCAGAACCACTACAGCCTGCTGACACGGACACCGGAGACCGACGGGGTACTCGCGGCTTGCGTCCGCGACGGGCTCGTGTTCGTTCCCTTCTTTCCGCTCGAATCCGGCGTCCTGACTGGGAAGTACCGAGCCGGCGAAGCCCTGCCCGAAGGGTCGCGCCTGGCGCGGTGGGGCGATCGTGCGGCGGCGTTCATCGATGACGACAAGCTCGCCGTCGTCGCCCGTCTCGACGAATGGGCGAACGCGCGCGGGCACACGCTCCTCGAACTGGCGATGAGCTGGTTGGCCGGGAATGCCGTCGTAGCCACGGTCATTGCCGGTGCAACGTCACCTGCACAGGTCGCCTCGAACGTCGCGGCGGCGGGGTGGGCACTCACGGTCGCGGACCGGGCCGAGGTCGACGAGCTCTGCCGAACCTGACCACTGGGATCGCCGGCAGGAGCGCGCCGGCACTGGCCAACAGCGCGACGGGAAGCCCGTAGCGCTGCCCGATCACACCCATGGCTGGACCGATCGTCACTTGGCTCACCGAGTCGGCCTGCTCAAGCGCCGAGAGCACCGTTGCGCGGTGCGCCTTCGGCGTGACGGGCACGATCCACGCGCCGAGCAGCTTCTGGCGCACGCTGCGGACGCGTTCGACAACGAGAGCTCCCCACGCCGCAAGCAGGAACGACCCGCTCAACGCGAACGCGATCAACGCGACCGCCTCCGCTGCGAACAGGCCGGTGAGCCATCGAGAAAGCCGACCGCGGTTCGCTCCGGGCTGCCACCGCCGCACCAGGCCTGGGACCACGATCCCGAGGACCGACGATGCGCAGCCGACAACGCCAAGCCAGAACAGACCCGAGCGCGGGCCGATTGCCGGGATACCGACATCGACAAGGAGATGCTTCTGGTGGTAGCGGTCGTATGCCTCGCTCGACCCGCCGGCGATGAACAGCACGAGAGCGATCCGACGCAATGGCGCACTGCGGCGAACCTCACCCAGCCCGCTCCGCCCGGTCGTCGCGAGATGACGCCATGTTGATCGGTCGCCCTTTGGCACCGGCACGAAGCCCGACTCCGTCATGTTGATGGACAGCCAGCAGCCGAGCCCGATCTGGACCAGGCCCGCAGCGACAATCGGAGAACGCAGGGACCACGCGCCGAGCCCGAACGCAACGGGAAGACCCACGAGTGCCGCAGCCGACCCGAACCGACCGGCCCGCAGGAACAGGCCGGTGAGCTCGGCCTCGCCGGGTTCACCGAGTTCGCCGGCCACCCAGGCGACGGTGGCGCCGCTCGTGAACGTGTAGGCCAGCCCCCAGATGGCCTGCCCCGTGAGCACGCCTCCGAGGCTCGGGAACATCGCTTCAATCAAGAGTGCGGCCCCCATGCCGACCTGGCCGACGATGACCGACAGGCGCCGACTGACGAGATCGGCCACTACACCGGTGGGCACTTCGGACACAAAGATGGTGGCCTCCATGACTGTGCCGACGAGCACAAGTTGGAAATCGTCGAGCCCGGCGACTCGGTACCGGTAAAGGGCAACGACGCTGAAGGCCACGGTGGAGCAGAACGCGCTCACGCACGACAGGACGAGGAAGACGGTGGTGGTGGCGCGCCGCGCCATGGAGACCTCCGGAGCAGGAACGACGAGGCAGGAAACGACGAGAGCAGGAACGTCCGTCGCGACGGACGAACAGGTCCGAAGGCGCGGGCCGGCAAGTGGCACCCATCGGTGCGCCGGCGGGTGCGGGCGGCGGGTGGCGGGCGATGCGCCCGCAATGCTCAGGAGGTTGCGGTCATTGCGACAGGGTATTTCGGGCGGCGACGACCGATGCTCCCTTTTCGAAAAGCGCCGTGGTTGCGGTTGGGCGGCACCACCCCGTCGCGGACCCTAGGGTCGGGCCGATGAAGGGACACGAAGAGATCATCGAGCTGCTCAACGATGTGCTGACGGCCGAGCTGACCGCCGTCAACCAGTACTTCCTCGACGCGAAGATGCTGCTGAACTGGGGATTCGACCGCCTCGGCGGGAAGTTCCGGCACGAGTCGATCGACGAGATGAAGGACGCCGATGCGCTCATCGAGCGAATCCTCTACCTCGACGGCATGCCCAACGTGCAGCGCCTCGGGGCCATACAGATCGGTGAGACGGCGGTCGAGAAGCTCCAGCTGGCGCTGGACCTCGAGAAGGCAGCGATCGAGCGTCTGAACCGCGGCGTTGCGCTCTGTGTGCAGCTCGGTGACAACGGCAGCCGCGAGCTGCTCGAACGCATCCTCATCGGCGAGGAGGGCCACGCCGACTGGCTGGAGACACAGCTTGAGGTGGTGCGCCAGGTCGGCGACGCGAACTACCTCTCGCAGCAGATCCACGTCTGACCTTGGTTCGCCCCGGCCACCCTTGGTCGGGTTGGTGAACCAGACTCTTGTGGAAACTTGCATCGATAGTGAGGTGCGCCTAACATGGCGCATGTGTACGTGTGCTCCTGCAGGGCAGTGACCGACCGGACGATCGATGCCGTCATCGTGTCGGGCGCGTCCTCGGTGGAGGAGATCACGTCGAAGTGTGCCGCGGGCGGTCGCTGCGGCGGTTGTTGGCCGGCACTCGAGCGCATGCTTGACGAGCACCTCACTTCCGCCGCGCCAGGGGCCACAGCTCCGCGCATCGCCGCCTGAACCGGGCACCAATCGCGTGCCGCCATTTCAGCAGTGGCTATTGGTACAGAGTTGGTCCGAGATGTGGCGATGACCGTGTGCGAAACACTTGCGACACAACCGCTGGACTACCAACGCATTGTGAGCAAATATCTCAGAAATCACTTGCAAATAGTCCTTTCGACCCCAACACTCTCGGCCGTCAGCAATCAACGGAAGATCTGATGATTGGCGTGAATTGATGCGCATTGTCGAACGCAGAATCACGACAACAGCGCCACGACCGGTAAAGGGGACCAAGACATGAAGGAACAAGTGCGCCATCTGGCGAAGCTGACCAACGGCCCGCTGGGCTTCGCGATGGTGATCGTCGCGTTGGTGGGGATAATGGGCTGGCAGTACTCCCGCGCCCAGCTCGGCGGACGGCCGCCGGACAGGCGCGCCGGCGGATTCGGCATCGGCGGCCTGGCACTCGCTGTCCTCGGCCTCGCCGTGGCCAAAGTGGCGCTACTCAAATAGTCGCGGACGGTCTCAGCAACCGCCCGGCCGCGGGTCCCTCAGCGATCGAGCCGAGCCACCAGGCTCGACGTGTCCCACCGGCTGCCGCCCATGGCCACCACCTCGGCATAGAACTGGTCGACGAGCGCAGCGACCGGGAGCGAGGCGCCTGAGCTGCGGGCCTCGTCGAGGCAGATCCCGAGGTCCTTGCGCATCCACTCGACGGCGAACCCGAAGTCGAACTCGCCCTTCGTCATCGTCGCCGAGCGGTTGTCCATCTGCCACGACTGAGCAGCACCCTTGCCGATAGCAGCGAACACCTCGGCCGCGTCGAGGCCGGCGCGCTGTGCGAAGTGCACGCCCTCGGCCAACCCTTGGACGATCCCCGCGATGCAGATCTGGTTGACCATCTTGGTCAGCTGTCCGGATCCCGCCCCGCCGAGCAGCCGGCACGACTTCGCATACGCCGCGATGATCGCCTCGACCCGGGCGAACGCGTCGGGCTCACCGCCGCACATCACCGTGAGTGCACCGTTCTCGGCGCCGGCCTGACCTCCCGAGACGGGTGCATCGACGAACCCGACGCCACGTTCGCGGGCCGCCGACTCGAGCTCACGGGCCACGACGGCGGATGCGGTGGTGTGATCGACGAGTGTCGAACCGGGCGTCATTGCCGCCAGCGCGCCGCCGTCACCGATCGTCACGGCGCGCACATCGTCGTCGTTGCCGACGCAGAGGAACACGGCCTCGCACCCCAACGCCGCCTCCGCCGGCGTCGGGGCCGAGGCACCGCCGTTGGCTGCCACCCACGCTTCGGCCTTTGCCGCCGTGCGGTTGTACACGGTGACATCGTGACCGGCCGCGGCCAGGTGCCGGGCCATGGGGCCTCCCATGACGCCGAGGCCGAGGAAGGCGAGCTTGCTCATGACGCCATTCTGGTGGCTGTTCGGCGGGCGCAGAGACGCGGCAGGGGTGTGTTGGTCACAGCACTAGTGCGCCGATCGGTGCGAGCCTGACGCAGCGGAGCCGAAGTGATCCTGCTCGGGCGTGACCATGCGAAGACGTCGCGCGTCCGCGACGCACGAGTCAAACGCGCCCGGGTCACGCTCAACCAGATGTGGTCGCAACGTGTCCCCCAGGACCAGATCGTCTTCCACGCAATGCATCCTGGATGGGCCGACACGCTGGGGGTGGAGGCCTCACTCCCGACGTTCCGACGGGTTCTCGGCCCGGCGGAGAACGCCGGCGCAGGGCGCGGACACACTCGTATGGCTCACCGCGGACGATGTCGTGCTCGGGTCGACCGGTCAGTTCTGGCTCGACCGGCGCGTCCGACCGCCATCATTGTTTGCGCGGCGCGGATGGGTTCGCAACGGCTCCGGCCGATAGGGTCGACGCCATGGATTGGGGAGCCCACCTACCGCACCTCGGCCGCCAGGCGACCGCCGAGCACCTGACGGACTTCGCCCGCACCTGCGACCGCATCGGCATCCACTCGGTGTGGTCCAGCGACCACATCGCCTGGCCGAAGCAGATCGCAGCCGAGTACCCCTATACCGACGACGGACAGTTCCCTGCACCCGCCGGCATGCCGTGGCTTGACCCCATCGGCACGCTCTTCTTCGTGGCCGCGGTCACCGAGCGGGTCCGTCTCGGCACGACTGTGCTGATCCTCGGCTACCGCCCGGTGGTGCAGACGGCGAAGGCGTGGGCCTCGATCGACGCACTGTCGAACGGGCGAGCGCTGCTCGGCGTCGGGGTGGGATGGATGCGTGAGGAGTTCGAGGCGCTGCAGATGCCCTTCGACCACCGCGGGGCGCGCGCCGACGAGCAGCTCGAGGCGTTCGAGCAGCTCTTCTCGACGGACTGGGCCACCTACGAGGGCACATACACGCGCTTCTCCGAGCTCGGGTTCTTCCCCCGACCAGCGGGCGGTCGCATCCCGGTGTGGGTGGGCGGCGACAGCGCGCCGGCCTACCGGCGCACCGCACGATTCGGCGACGTGTTCCACGCCGCGTTCCAGACCGCCGGCCAGCTCCGCACCCATCGCGACGGTGTCCGCGCCGCATGCGAAGCGTCGGGCCGCAACCCCGACGAAGTCGGCTTCTCCACCCGCGTGTACCTCGACCTCGACGGCAACGCGAACCCCGAGAAGTCGATCGCCGGCTCGACGCAGCAGATGATCGACACTGCGGCCGGCATCCGGGCACTGGGGTACGAGCACGTGCTGGTCGACATCACCGGGCGGGGCGGGCCCGAGCGTCGCCTCGAAGGGCTGCAGACGCTGATGGCCGATGTCGCCCCGGCGGTCGCCTGAGCCCGTTCCGGCCACGCGTGACCTGCGCCAGCCCCGGCTCGACCGCCTCTCACAATCGATTCAGGGTACGAGCACGATCTTCCCGACGGCGCGCCGGTTCAGCAGCTCCGAGAACACCGCACCGGCCTCGGCCAGCGGGCGCTCGAACGGGGCCACCGGGTGCAGTTCGCCACGGTCGATGGCATCGACGACTTCGACGATGAGGGCGCGGTTTGCGTCCTGATTGCGCATCACCCACCCACCCCACTCGACGCCGACGACGGTACGGTTGTTGAGCAGCACGAGGTTCAGCGGCACGCGCGCGATGCCAGCCGTGAACCCGACGACGAGGAAGCGTCCGTCGAACTTCAGTGCCCGCAGTGCAGCTTCCGACACGTCGCCGCCGACCACGTCGTACACGAGGTCGAGCCCTTCGCCGCCGGTCAGCTCACGGGCGCGCATCTTGACGTCTTCCGTGAGCGGATCGATCGTCGACTCGGCGCCCATCGCCATCGCCAGCGCACGCTTCTCCGGCGACGACGCGACCGCAATCACGCGCGCACCCATCGACCGGGCCACGTCGATCGCCGCCAGGCCCACACCACCGCCCGCACCGGTCACGAGCATGACCTCACCGGGCCGCACCACCGTCCGCCGCTTCAACGCGAACCACGCGGTTCCATAGACCTGGAGAAAGGATGCACCCCGGCCGAAATCGAGCCCCTCGGGGAGCCGGACGAGCTGCTGCGTACGGGCGA
>JAYUDQ010000788.1:0-3012 GCA_043739745.1 Acidimicrobiia bacterium
GTGGATGCGGCGCACCACGACCCGCGACACGGTGCTGCGGGGCCAGGACATCACCGCCGGCTCCAAGCTGATCCTGTACTACTGGTCCGCGAACCGCGACGACGAGGTGTTCATCGACCCGTTCCGGTTCGACATCACCCGCAACCCGAACCCGCACGTCGGCTTCGGCGGCCCCGGCCCGCACTTCTGCCTCGGCGCCCATCTGGCCCGCCGCGAGATCGGCGTCATGTTGCGCGAGCTGTTCACCCGCATCCCTACGGTGACGGCCACGGCCGAGCCGGAGCGGCTGCGGTCGAGCTTCATCAACGGGATCAAGCACCTCCCGTTCGCCGTCGCCTGACCCGGTCAGAACGGGCTGAGGCCCATGCGATTGCGGACCGAGATGGCCTCACCGACGTGGGAGTGGCCATGTCCGATGATGGGCCACTGCGCCAGCCAGGCGACGGTGCGGCCACTCCACATCCCGTAGAGCCAGTCGAAACGTTCAGGGTCGATGCCGGCCTCCGACGCCAGCCGGCCGGCCACGTCAGGTGACTCGTCCGCAGCGCCGGCGCCGCCGTCGAGGATCCATCGCGCACCGCTCGCGAACACCTCGTCGACGTACGCCATGAGCGCGGTTGTGTCGACCGCGGCCGACACCGCAGTGTCCTCCTTCTCCGGAAGGCCCGACGCCGCATCGGTTCCGGACAGCCCCAAAGCAGAAGCGTGGGCGGCGAACAGCGGCGGCGCCCCCAGGATGGCCGTTGTCAGAGCAAGGTCGTGATGGCGGGCGATGTGGAACAGCAGCCAGGCGATGCTCGACCCGCCGCCGTCCACCTGCTCATGCCACCGCTCCTGCGGCACCTGGCGCACCACCGCGCCGTGGAGGCGAGCTCCGAGGTCGGCATGGGCATCGACGAGGAAGCCGGTGAGATCCATCAGGTGAACCTACCCGGCGCCGTGCCGCGACCCGGGAGTCGGCCGTTGGAAACTAGGGTCTCCCCCCGTGCAATCCCCGAAAGACCGCCTCGCCCGTCTCGCCCTGCTCGACCGCGCGTTCTCGCTCCTCACCGACGAGGAGGTGCTGGCGCTCCTGACCGGGCTCCCCGACGAAGCCGCCGCTGCGGTCGACCACTTCGCGACGGCCGCCGCGCCCGGCGTCGGCGGCAGGGTCGAGACCATCAAGGCGGCCGCAGCGAAGGGCCGGATGAACGGCAACCTCGAGCGCGTCACCAACACGATCTCTACGCTCGTCCTGAACGACTGTGTCGAGGCGCTCGGCGACCATGCCGACCTGCCGAGCGAGGATGACCTACGCGACGTTGCGCCCGGTCTCGTCGAGAAGCACGGACTCAACGCCACCCGTGTGATGCTGGCCACGGTTGCGGCCGGCGACGCCCCTGCGGCGACCGCGATCGTACGGCTGCTGAAGCATGACGAGCTGCTCGGGCTTCCCGCTGTCGCTCCGACCGTCTTCACCCCGACGGTGCCGGTCGCCGAGGCTCCCGAACGGGCTGCGATCCGCGAGCGTCGCAAGGCCGACAAGAAGAGGAAGCAGGCCGAGAGCGCACTGCGACGCGACCAGATGGCCCGGGCCAAGCACGCCCGTTGAAGCGCAACCACCGGCGCCGCCGCTGTGCGGTCGCTGTGGTCAGACGTGCGCGACGACCTTCTCGCTCACGACCTTCGACGACCCGCCCGGCTGCATCGACACGCCGTAAAGGCAATCGGCGGCCTCCATCGTGCGCTTCTGATGGCTCACGACGAGCAGCTGCGCCTCGTTGCGGAACTCATGCAGGAGCGTGAGGAACCGGTGCAGGTTCACATCGTCAAGTGCGGCCTCGACCTCGTCCAGAAGGTAGAAGGGCGAGGGGCGGCTGCGGAAGACCGCGAACAGGAACGCCATGGCCACGAGCGAGCGTTCTCCGCCCGATAGCAGCGACAGCTTGCGGACGTTCTTGCCGCTCGGGCGGGCCTCGACCTCGACGCCGGTCTCGAGCGGGTTGTCCGGATCGGTGAGCCGCAGGAGCCCGTGCCCGCCCGGGAACAACGCACCGAAGAGGTGGGTGAAGTTGTCGGCAACATCGGCATAGGCCGCGGTGAAGACGGTGACGATCTCCTCGTCGATGGCCCGGATCACCTTCGACAGGTCGCGTCGCGCCGTCTTGACGTCCTCGAGCTCGTTGACGATCAAGGTATGACGCTCCCGCAGCGAGGTGAACTCGTCGAGCGCGAGCGGATTGATCGGGCCGAGGAGCCGAAGCTCTCGCTCGAGATCGCGCGCACGCGTGGTCGGCGCAGTTGCTGCATCGGGCATCGGCGGGCAGTCGGCGGTGAGCGTGCGGTCTGGCTCGACGTCGAACTCACGGCGGATCTGCTCGACCAGCGTCTCGAGGCGAAGGCGGATCTCGGCGAGCTCGATCTCGCCCCGCTGGATGCGTTCGCGGATCACGCCGAGCTCGGACTCCGCGGCGTGGCGGGCCTTCCGCAGACCATCGAGACGCGATGTCGCGGCCCGGGCCGCCTCGTTCTGCACGCGGCGGCGCTCGCGCAGCTCGACCAGCCCGCCCTCCAGCTGCTCGGCCCGATCGAGCACCACCGCATGCAGTGCTTCGGTGCGCTCGGCCAACTGGTCGAGCTCCTGTCGGCGGCACTCGGCGACCTCCCGCTCGGACACGGACCGCGACAAGCGCAGATCGATCTCATCCTGCCGGGCCACGAGGACGCGACGCCGTTCCTCGGTGCCCGCGGCCCGGACCTCAAGCTCACGACGGAGTGTGCCGACTGCGACGCCGCGGCTGTCGAGTCGCTGGGACGCTTCGCGGCGGCGGTTCTGACGGAGCGCGATCGCATCCTCGGCATCGACGATGTCGGGAAGCATCGACTCAAGTGAAGCGATGCGGGCCTCGTCGTTGTCGATGCGCGCGGCGATGTCGGCTCGCTGCGCCTCGACGGCGGCGCGCTCGCTCGCCGCGTCAGCATGGTCGGCCACGGCCCGCTGCAGCGAGGTCCGGGCGTTCTTCAGCGTGGCGA
>JAYUDQ010000789.1:0-3008 GCA_043739745.1 Acidimicrobiia bacterium
TGCGCCTGGTGTCCACCCCATCACCACCGAGTCGGGTGTGAACGTGATCCCCTTCGCCGCAGCCCGGATGCAGAAGCCCTCCATGTCGAGGGTGATGCCGAGGTCCTGGCCGACGACCATGCCGGGCGTGAGGATCTCGACCGCGCAACCCCGATCGGCGAGCACCTCGGCCACGCTCGTGGCCTGATGGAATCCGAGCTCATCGACGATCACCACCCGCTCCCCGGCACCCGGTGATGCGGTCCCCTGCAGGATGTCGAGCACATCGACGATGCGGGCGTCGGCGCCAGGAGCCCAGTACGGGCGGGCCGGATCGGCACCCGTCGCCACGATCACGGTGTCCGGCTTCTGCTGCGACACGAACGCGACGTCGACTGCGTGACCGTATGCGAGCTTCACATCGAGGCGGTGCAGCTCGTTCAGCTGATTGCGCACGATGTCGCCGAGCTCGGCCCGGTTGGCCACGCTGGCGGCCCATCGCACCTGCCCGCCGGCCACGTCCTCGCGCTCGTAGACGACGACCTCGTGGCCCTGCGTCGCGGCCGCGATCGCGGCCTGCATGCCGGCCGGGCCGGCACCGATCACCATCACCCGCTTGCGACGCTCCGGGCGGGGCGCCAGTGCGACCGCCTCCTTGCCGGTACGAGGGTTCTCGATACAGCCAAGCCAGCGGTTGAGCCCCATGCGGCCCACGCACTCCTGGTTGCAGGAGAGGCACAGCCGGGTGTCGTCGTGCTCGCCGGACTGCGCCTTGCGGGCGAAGTCGGGGTCGGCGATCTGGGCCCGCACCGCTCCGACGAGGTCACAGTGCCCGTCGGCCAGCGCCCGCTCGGCCTGCACCGCATCCTTGAACCGACCGACTCCCACCACCGGCAGGTCGACCTGCTGGCGGATCGCGTTCGGGATGAACAGCGCATACCCGGGTGGTACGTGCATCGACGCTTCGATCATGAACAGCGTCGCCGTGGCCACGCCGATCGAGGTGTTGATGTAGTCGACGCGGCCCGTTGCCTCGACCAGCTTCGCCACCTCGACCGCCTCGGCGATGGTCGTGCCACCCTCGATCAGCTCATCACCGCACAGGCGCACGCCGAGCGCCCTGTTGGGCCCGATCGCCTCGCGCACGGCGCCGACGATCTCGATCAGCAGCCGTGCCCGGTTCTCCAGCGATCCGCCATAGTGATCTGTGCGCATATTGGTCGCGCCGCTGAGGAAGCCGCGCACGATGGAGCTGTGCGAGCACTGCAGCTCGACACCGTCGAAGCCACCCTCGGCGCAGTGCCCGGCGACGAGGCCGTAGCCGGCGACGATCTCGGCGATCTCCCGAGTGTTCACTGCCTTCGGGACCTCGCGGAACAGCGGGTCGGCCACCGGCGAGGGTGCCCACACGGGGAGCCGCGAATACATCGAGCTGGCCTGGCCGCCGTTGTGGTTGATCTGGGCGAAGATCGGCACGTCGTGACGGTGGACGGCCTCGGTGATTCGACGGTAACCGGGAATGACCTCGCGGTGGAAGCCATGGATGAGCTTCTCGTAGGGCCAGTCCGTCGCGTGGGTGGAGTGCTCCTCGGTGATGATGAGTCCGGCCCCGCCTGCGGCCCGGGCCTCGTAGTAGGCGGCATGCTGCTCGGTGGGGAGCCCGTCGGCCGCGTAGTTCGTGAGGTGGGCGCTGAAGACGATGCGGTTGCGAACGATGATAGGACCGATCCGCAGGGGCGAGAAGAGGTAGCGGTACCGACTCATGAGGTCGCCAATTCTGCCCCAGCCCGCCTGTCCTACACACCATCGGAACGGACGGGGTACCCGGTGCGTCGGGCGACGCGGAATTCAGCCGAGGCGCAGCGCAGCGCGGCGACCCTCGAGTATCGACTCATGAATCGTGCGCGGCGCCACACGGTCGCCGACCTGGACGAGTAGTTCATCCGGGTCGACATCGAGCTTCGGCAGACGGTGCCCACAGGCGATCAGCGCCGCCGCTTCGATCACGATTGCATCGCCGCTGAAGCGATCTTCGGCCTCGACCTTGCCGTTCCGCACGGCCTTGACCAGCGCACGCTTCACGAGGGTCACGCCGAGCCCGTGGAGTCGGACTTGCGCGGGCGCGAGGTCGCCGGTGAGCGCAAGCTTCTCGCCCACGAGCAGATCGGGGGTGATGAGCGTGACCGTGCGGCCCTGGCCGGCGAGAAGCTCGGCCAGGCCGACGGCGATCGGACCGCCGATTGGATCCCAGAGCGCGAGGGGCCCGTCCGGCACGGCCACGTCTCGGGCGAGGAAACTCGCGGCCTGCAGCACAACCGCCGCGTCATCGACGATGAACGGCAACGTGCCGTGGGTGGCACCGGTGGCGACGATCACGGGCCCGCTTGCGCGCATGCCGAGCAGCTCGTCCTGCTGCACTGTGCGACCAAGTTCGACGGTGACGCCCAGCCGCGCGGTCTCGTTCACGAGCCAGTCGGCAATGAGGCCCAGGCGCTCCATCCCACTGTTGACGGCCGCCGCTCGAACGACGCCGCCCAGCGACTGACCGGCTTCGATGACCGTGACATCGAAGCCCCGAAGCGCGGCAACCCGTGCCGATTCAAGGCCCGCCACGCCGCCGCCGATCACGGTCAGGTGCTTGGTGGTGCGGGATGGCGCGGTCACCGGCTCCGCCTGATCCTGCGTTTCGTGCCCGGTGCGGGGATCGACCACACACGTGATGATGGGGTTGCGGTTGTCGCGCACTTTGCACGTCTGATTGCACAGCAGACACGGTCGTATGCGCGCAGATTGATTGCTGCGGAGCTTCGCAACGAGGTCGGCGTCGGCCAGCTGGGCGCGTGTCATCTCGACGGCGTCCGCCGCCCCGCTGTCAATCGCCCACTCGGCCTGCCCCCAACCGACGATCGAGCCCTGTGCAACCACGGGGACCGATGAGCCGGCACCGCGCAGCGCGACCCGGACGGCGCGAGCGAGGTCGATGCCGAACCCAGGCGCGATGTGCTGATCCGGACGGGTGGCCCAGCCGG
>JAYUDQ010000790.1:0-3006 GCA_043739745.1 Acidimicrobiia bacterium
TCGGCCCGGTGGCCCTCGTACGGGCCGATGCCGAGCGGCCCGCCGAGATGGTCGAGGACGAACGTGCATCCCGGCACGGAGCGGGCGAGATCGGCCAGCTCCGAGATCTGCGGGTGGTAGAGCCACGCATCGAAGCTCAGGCCGCGGGCACCGAGCCGGGTGACGCCTTTGCGGAAGGTGGCGTCGGCCATGAGCCCCGCCGTCGGGCGGGTATGCGCCCGGGCGATCCGACGGTCGGGATCGAAGGCCGTGGCGTGACGGATGCCGCGGAAGCGGCCCCCGCCGACTGCGACATGCGCGTCGAGCACCTCGTCGACCGCATCGCCGAGCGTCATGTCCGCGAAGCTCACGATGCCGCGGATCTCGGCTCCCCCCGAAGCGGTGCTCGCTGCGGCAACGGCGGCGACGCGCTCCGTCTCCCCCACCGGGCGGAGGTGCTCGGGCCCTTCGGTCCGGTAGCCCCATGAGCACTCGACGAACACCGTGGCTTCGATGTTGTGGCCGGCGCCGGTGTCGCCATGAAGATCCTCGAGCAGGTACCGGCCCATGTCCCGGTGGTCCCACAGGTGGTGGTGCGGATCGACGATCGGACGGCCCGCGTCAAGGGCCACCTCGGTGTGCTCGGCCAGCCAGGTGTCGTTCCAGAGGTACATGCCCGGACCGTACTCCTCGGCCCCGAACGAGCCCAGTCCGGCCTGCCCCGGCCCGAGCCCACTGGGAGCCGTGCATGCCTTCATCTGGGTCGCTCCGCCGGGGTGCAGGTAAGGTCCGCGCCCATGCGCTTCTCCGTCTGGCCCTCGTTCGCCCGTCCTTGGTCCGAGCTGGTCGCCTTCGCCCGCCATGTCGAGGAGCAGGGCTGGTATGGCATCTGGTATGCGGACCACTACATGCCGGATACGCCAGATGGCGTGGCCGCCGATGGCGTCGCGCTGGAGTGTTGGTCGATGCTCGCGTCGATCGCTGCGGCGGTCCCACGCCTGCGCCTCGGGTCTCTCGTTTCGCCGAGCACGGTGCATCACCCGGCGCTGCTGGCCAAGCAAGCGGCCACCATCGACAACGTGAGCGACGGCCGTCTTGTGCTCGGCATCGGAGCCGGATGGCAGGTGAACGAGCACAAGGCGTACGGATGGGATCTGCGTTCTCCGAAAGACCGCGTCGACCGTTTCGAGGAATTCATCCAAATCGTGCGCAGTCTGCTGTCCGAGAACCGCACGAACTTCGCCGGAAAGCACTTCACCATCACGGACGCACCGTGCGATCCGAAGCCGATTCAGTCGCCGATCCCGATCATGGTCGGCTCGGCCGGCCCGCGCATGATGAAGATCGCGGCCCGCTTCGCCACCGACTGGAACGCGTGGGGCACACCGGAGACGGTCACGCAGAAGCTGGTCGACCTCGATGCCGCCTGTGCCGCCGTCGGCCGTGACCCGGCAACGCTGCGGCGGACCTCGCAGGCACTGTTCGTGCTCAACGACAACTCCGATCTCGCGGCCACCATGCGGGAGCGGATGCCCCAGGACCGGTCGGTGGTCGGCGGCGTGCAGGAGCTCGTCGACCGTTTCGGTGCGTACAAAGAACTCGGCATCGACGAGCTGATCGTCCCTGACTTCACGCTGGGACGAAACGCCGAGGAGCGCCGCGACACGTACGACCGGATCTGGCACGAGGTCATCAGCCAGGTCGCCTAAGCAGGACCCGAGACCCGCTCCGTCCCGAAACAGCGTGGGTCTGTCCAAACGCCGCGGTGGGGTGTAGTCATTACCCCAATGCTCGGTCCGCCCTCCCGCCGAACGGCGCCCATTCAGCGCCCCCGACTGCTCGAGCTGACGCGCGAGCGCTTCTCCTACCGGCTCATGACGTTCGTCGGTGGTGCCGGATTCGGGAAGTCGACCCTCATCCGGCAGGCCCTGGCCGACAATGTCGCCGAACCGCGTGGCATCGATGCGTGCATCGAATGCACCGCCGACGACATCCACCTCGCCGAGCTCAGCAGCCGGCTGCGGGCCGTACTGGAGGTCGACGGTGTGCCGCTCCCCGACCCCAGCGCCGACGCCCGCGCGCTCGCCGACGCCATTGCGCTCCGTTCGCCGATCGACGTCTGCGTGATCATCGAGGACGCGCACCTCCTGGCCGGAGCGCCGTCGTGGCCGCTCGTGCGGGCGCTGCTCGATCGGCTGCCCCCGAACGGACACCTGCTGCTCTCGACCCGGGTCGAGCCGGACCTGCCGGTCGCCCGGCTCGCCGCACTCGGGACGGCCGCGTTCATCGATGAGCAGGACCTCGCGTTCACGCCGGAGGAATGCGCCGAGTTCGGTGAGGTCCGTGGCCTCGACCTCACCGCCGCGCCGATCGCCTGGCCGGCGATGGCCGAGCTGGCGGCAGCCGGTGCCAGCCGCCACCTTCGCCGCTCATACCTCGTGCAGGAGGTGGTCGCCGCGCTCACCCCAGGCGTACGACGGCTTCTCGGGGCTGTCGTGGTGGCCGAGGGCGCAGACGACGCGATCGCATCCGCGCTGATGGGCCGCCCGGTGAACGTGGCCGACGAGCTCAGGCCCGTTCCACTCGTGCATGTCGACGACGACGGCTGGGTGCAGCCGCACGACCTTTGGCGCCAGGCCCTGGCCGACCTGCTCACGCCGGACGAGCAGCGTGATGCGCAGGACGTCGCCGCCATCACCCTTGCCAGCCGCGGCCGCATGGCGCAGGGCATCCGGCTGCACTGCGACGCCGGGAACTGGGAGGCCGCGGGCCGCGTGGCCCTCGCTGCGCTCAGCATCCAGCCGCCCGCGATCGCGACGGCATCGCTCGCGCAGCTCCTCGACGTCGTCCCGGTCGACCGCCGAACCCATCCGGGCTGGCAGCTGGCCGGGGCGCTCGTCACCTACGAACGGTCGCTGACTGCGGCCCGCACGGCGCTCGAGCGACTGGCCGAGCGCCTCCCCGAGGCCCCCGGGCTGTCCAACGATGAACGCAATGCCGCACTCGTGTCGACCATGTTCCACCTCG
>JAYUDQ010000791.1:0-7752 GCA_043739745.1 Acidimicrobiia bacterium
CCGCGGGTGATGCCGACATGCAGCACCCGGCGCTCCTCTTCACGGTCGGTCGAGAGGCGGTGCGGGATGATGCCGTCGTTCACGCCGAACAGCACGACGTACGGCCATTCTCGGCCCTTGACACGGTGCACCGTCGACAGCGTGACCCCGTTCGCGGCGGGCGGAGTGGCGAGCACGCTGCGGAGCCATGGCTCGAAGCCGGCCGGGTCGGGATGAAGATCGGCGACCTGTTCGAGACCTTCGAGATCGTCGAGGTGGCTACTGGCCGCCGATGCGTCGAGCATGCTCATGGCCTGGCCCAGGCCGATCTGGTCCTTGATGACGCGGAGAAGCTGGCGGGTGGTCGATTTCCGGCCGGCGTTAACGACGGTCCCGAGATCGTCGGCCAGCAGCAGCACCTTGCCGCTCACCTTCTCATCGTCCATCCGGTTGGCGATTGCCCGCACGTCACGAACGTTCATCGAAGGGTTCCGGAACCACTTGTCGATCCACTGTGGCAGCCCACGCGAGGGACGACGCAGGACCTCGATGACATCAGCGGCGGCGAACCCGTCCGGCGATGTTGCTATGCGCACATAGGCAAGGGCAGCCCGGACACCGGTACGGTCGAGGACGCGGGGCTCGAGCGTCGACGACACCGCCACTTTGTCCGAAGTGAGCGCCACCTGGGGTGCGAGCAACAGTGAGCCGACGCGGGTCAGTACGGCGATCTCCGACGGCTGCGCGCCGGCATCGAGCCACTTCCGCACGATGCGCACGACCTCGGTGGCGCCCTCTTCCGAGCGGTGGCGGCGAACCTCGAATCCCGCCGGATCGGGCGATGCCGACGGCCCTGCATGGATCTCCTTCTCGACCCGGCGGCGGTTGTAGCCGAGCAGCGTCCGGGCCGCGTCGACGACCGGGACCGGACAGCGGTAGTTCACCCGTAGCGGATGCGAGGCCGCCCCCGGGAACAGGTGCTCGAACTCGATGAGGAACGCCGGTGAGGCACCGGCATGGCCGTAGATCACCTGATCGTCGTCGCCCACGCCGAACACGTCGAGCTCAGGCGACGCCAGGAGCCGGAGCATCAGTACATGGCAGGGTGTGAGGTCCTGGAACTCGTCGACGAGCAGATGACGGTGGCGCTGCTGTGCGGCCCGCCGGAACGGTCCGTCTCGCAGGAGGCGTTCGACGGCGCCGTAGATCTGCTCGTCGAAGTCGACGACGCCTTTGCGCTGTAGCGCATTGCGATAGAGGGGGAAGGCCTCGGCGAAACCCGGCACATCGTCACGCTCGTCTTCGACCAGGGCCGGGTCGACGAAGCCGAGCCGCGTGGCTGCGAGCGCTTCGAGATACGGCGCGTAGGGGTCGACGTTGGCCCGGCGCTGCGCCTTCGGGACGATGCTCTCTATGAGGCGGCGCACCTCGCGCTCCTCCAGGATCGGCGGACGTCCGAGCAATTCCCAACCGAGCGCATTGAGCGTGACCACACGCGGTCGGAACGCCGCGCTGCGACCGGCAAGTTCCTCCTGCGCCTTCTTGTTGTAGGCCACGGCGAGAACCGTCTCGGTCTCGATGCCACGGATGCCGAGCATGTAGCGGAGGCGTTCGGTGAGCACACGGGTCTTGCCGGAACCGGCGGGTGCGACGATGCGGGCCGCGCCATGGGTATGCGAGACCGCCGCCATCTGGTCGGGCGCCAGGACGATCTCGGGCGCCGGCTCGGCAGGCGGCCGCGAGAGCGTCAGGCGGCCGAGATCGATCGTTTCGGCGTGGACCGTGGACAGTTCGAACGACTGCCGCGGACCGCCGTCGATCCATGCGTCGCTGCCATCGGGGAGACGGACGTCGGCCGGGCCATCGGGTGTGTCGGTTGCACCAAGCTTGACTGCCTTGCGCGCCCACCACCAGATCGGCTCCTTGCCCTCACGTGCGTCGTAGGTGTTGGCCCAGACGAGGAAGTGCAGCCGGTCCTCGGGGAACAGGAACTCCGGGCCCAGCGTCCACGGTTCCTCGTCGGTCGTGGGCGGCACGCGGAACGTGGTGGGGTCGATGGCGAGCCGGACGACGACCGACGTTCGCCGGTGCCACGCATCGTGCAACGCGGCAACGGCATCGGGACCGTCGACGACAACCTCGGGGGCGCCGTCCCAGGCCGGCGGCACGGGGTCGGCCAGACCAACCACGACGCCGCGGCCGAGCTGCGACGGACCGGGAACAGGCATGCAGCCAGCGTACGTGCGTCAGCCCTCGACCACCCTGCGGGCAGCGCCGAGCGTGAGGGATGCTGACTTCGACGAGCCACCGTTCCGCCACACGATGGTCACCTTGTCGCCCACCTTGTGCTTGCGGACTTCCCTTCCGAGCTGCTGAGCTTCAGTGATCGCGATGCCGCCGAATGTCGTGATGATGTCGCCGGCTTCGAGGCCCGCAGCCTGCGCCGACGAGCCGACGGTGACCTGGACGACGAGCACACCCTGATCGGTCGCCAGGTCGTACTGATCACGCAGCTGCGTGGTCACCGTCTGCGTCGACACGCCGAGGAACGTCCGCGGCCCGATGGACGCCTGACCTTTGCGAAGCTTCTCGACGATCGGCTTGATGCGATCGATGGCGATCGCGAATCCGATGCTGTTGGTGTCGCGCAGGATGGCCGTATTCATACCGATCACCTGACCACTGGCATTGAGCAGCGGTCCGCCCGAGTTCCCCGGGTTGATCGCGGCATCGGTCTGCACGAGTCCTTCGAGCGTGGCCGAGTCGCCTTCGATCTTGCGGTCGAGCGCAGACACGATTCCGGTGGTGACGGTCGGCCCTCCCGGCAGGGCCAGGGCATTGCCGATGGCGACGACCGGATCGCCGACATGCAGCTCCTTCGACGATCCGAGGCGGGCTGTGGCCAGTCCCTTCACGCCGTCGATCTTCACGAGGGCAACGTCGTTGGCGGGGTCGCGACCGACCACCTCGGCTGTACGCACCTTGCGGTCGGCGAAGGTGACCTTGATCTGCGCGGCGCCGTCGATCACGTGGTTGTTGGTCAGGACAAACCCATCCTCCGACAGCACGATCCCTGTCCCGGCGCCGCTCTGCGGCTCGACGCCGAAGAACCCGTTCGGGTCGAAACCCTTGGTGTTGATGCTGACGACTGCGGGTTCGACCTGATCGAGCAGGGCTCGGATCGACATCGCCACGCCGGCGGTTCCCGCGGCCGGAAGGACCGCCCGCACGTCGATGACCCCGGATGTGACCTGCCGACGGCCAGCGACGTCGTTACGGGTGGCTACGAGCGCCGTACCGAGGACGGCGCTCGCCATCAGCGCGCCGACGACGGCCCCGACGAGCGCCGGTCGTAGCCACGGTCGGTCCGATCCGGAGCCGGTTGCCGTCATTGTTCAGTGGTCGACGCCGATGCCTGCCGACTTGAGGGCGACGGCGCGGGTGAACACCGCGTCGAACATCTCCTCGGTCAGCGTGCCGGTGAAGGTGTTCTGCTGGCTCGGGTGGTACGAGCACACCACGGTCAGACGTCGGTCGCCCAGCGATGCGTCGGCTTCCGCACCGTGCCCGAACCGCGGCTTCGGCCGGATGGTGAGCTCGCGGGCCAGTACGTCGTATGCGAACCGACCGAGCACCACGACCACCTTCAGCTGAGTCAGCAGTGCCAGCTCCCGGCGCAGGAACGGCGCGCAGGAATCGCGTTCTTCGACAGTCGGCTTGTTGCCGGGCGGTGCGCACCGCACTGCGGCGCCGACGTAGGCGTCGCGCAACTCGAGGCCGTCGTCGCGATCGGTGCTCGTCGGCTGATTCGCGAGCCCTGCGCGGTGCATCGCCCGGAAGAGCCAGTCGCCAGAACGGTCGCCGGTGAACACCCGTCCAGTGCGATTCGCACCGTGCGCGGCCGGTGCCAGCCCCAGTAGGTAGATGGCGGCATCCGGATCGCCGAATCCCGGAACAGGCCGGCCCCAATAGTCCCAGTCCAGATAGGCGGCACGCTTCTCCGCGGCCACGGCCTCGCGCCATTCCACGAGCCGCGGGCACCGTCGGCACTCGGCGATCTCCGCGTTCAGTGCCCCGAGCGACTCGACGGTTTCCACATCGGCATCATGCACCCGCGGGTCGCGGGCGCTTGGCGGGTGACCGACTTCGTTCCGGGCCAACTTCTTTGCGCAGCGACCGCACTAGCGTTGGAAGCAAATGGCCAAGAAGCCCGCCGGTCCGTCGGCAACGCGCATCATCCTCGTCCGCCACGGCCAGACGCCCACCACCGGCGTCAAGCTTCCGGGACGCGCCAAAGGACTGCATCTCGCCGATGTCGGCCGCGAACAGGCCGCAGCGGTGGCCGAGCACCTCGATGCGATCAAGACCATCGATGCCATCTACGCGTCGCCGCTCGAACGGGCCAGGGAGACTGCAGCACCCTTGGCGAAGCGGCGCGGCCTCGCAATCCGCATCGAGCGCGGCCTGCAGGAATGCGACTTCGGCGACTGGACCGGCGCCGACCTCAAGGACCTGTACAAGAAGCCGGAGTGGGCGACCGTCCAGCGTTATCCGTCGGGGTTCCGGTTTCCGAACGGCGAGTCGTTCGGCGAGATGCAGACTCGGATCGTGACCGCCGTGCACAAGCTCTGCGATGCCCATCCGGGCGGGGTGGTCGTCGCCTTCAGCCATGCCGACCCGATCAAAGCAGCCGTGGCCGACGCGTTGGGAACCCACCTCGACCTGTTCCAGCGCATCTCGATCTCGACCTGCTCGGTGACCGCGATCGCGTACGGAGCGACCGGTCCGAACGTGCTCACGGTCAACACCTTGGGCGATCTATCGAAGCTCGCGCCGTCATGAGCACGTCGTTCGAAATGGAGAACGTCGATGGCTTCGTGGCCGGCACCGTCGGCGAACCGGGGGCTCGCACGTTCTTCTTCCAGATCACGAACGCCGGAACGCTGCTGTCGTTCAAGTGCGAGAAGATGCAGGTGGCGGCGCTGGCCGAGGCGGTCGGGAAGCTCCTCGTCGACCTGCCCACCGCACCCGTGGTCATATCGGCCGACGAGCTCTCCGTCCCGGTTCTGGCCGAATGGGTCGTCGGCTCGATCGGCATCGGCTACGAGGCCGAGTCCGATCGTGTCGTCGTGGTCCTCGAAGAAGTCGAGATCGACGGCGACGACGACAGCGGCCGGGCCCGCTTCTTCCTCACCCGGGCGCAGGCGTCGGGCTTCGCCGAGCGCAGCACCGGCCTCATCGGCGGCGGACGACCAACCTGCATCCTGTGTGCGTCACCCATAAACCCCGACGGCTACACCTGCGTCTGCTTCAACTGATCTTCTATGCGCGCAGATGATCCGACCGAGGGCGACGTATTGCTCTGTGGCGAGATGGAGATCGAGGGCCGCATGCCGTGGAGTTCGAACGCCACATTCCTCGTCACGCTTCGCCTCGGCGATGACGTCACCCGCGCCATCTACAAGCCGCACCGCGGTGAGCGGCCGCTGTGGGACTTCCCTACCGGGCTCTACCAGCGTGAGGTCGGCGCGTTCGAACTCGCCGCTTTTCTCGGTTGGGATGTCATCCCCCGCACCGTGCTTCGCGAGGGCGACTACGGCATCGGTTCCGTCCAGCAATTCGTCGATGCCGACTTCGAGCAGCACTACTTCACCATGCTCGAGAATCGGCCGGAGACGCACGATCAGCTGCACACGCTCGCCGCGCTCGACATCATGGCCAACAACGCCGACCGCAAGGGCGGGCACATCCTCATCGATGCCGACGCGTGCATCTGGGGCATCGACAACGGACTGTGCTTCCACGAGGAGACCAAGCTGCGCACGGTGATGTGGGACTTCGCCGGCGAGAAGATCCCGCATGTGCTGCGGCCGGACATCGAACGGCTTGCGTCGAGCGAGCGGGGCGACCTTGGCATGCTCGACGAGCTCCTCAGCGATGCCGAGGTCGAGGTGATGCTGGCCAGGGCGCAGCGGCTCGACCGCAAGCCGGTCTATCCGGCACCGCGGTCGGACTACGCCTACCCTTGGCCGATGGTCTGAGCCGTGCGAGCTACGGGAGCGTGACTGCGCCCGTCTCCGCGCCCTGCACGAGCTTCGCGTACTTGGCCAGCACGCCGGTCGTATAGCGGGGCTCGGGGAGCTTCCAGTCGGCCTTGCGCAGCTCGAGCTCGGCTGCGTCGACGAGCACGTCGAGGGCACGGTTGGGCACGTCGATCTTGATGATGTCGCCGTCGCGGACGAACGCGATAGGCCCGCCATCGACCGCCTCCGGGGCGACATGGCCGATGCAGAAGCCCCACGTGCCGCCGGAGAAGCGGCCGTCGGTGATGAGCGCGCAGTTGGAGCCCAGTCCGGCACCCTTCATCGCGCCCGTAATGGCGAGCATCTCGCGCATGCCCGGACCGCCCTTCGGGCCCTCGTACCGGATGACGACGACCGAGCCGGCCTCGATCTTGCCGGTGAGGATGGCTTCCATGGCGGTGTCCTCGCCCTCGAACACGCGGGCCGGACCCTCGAAGTTCATCTGCTCCTTGGTGAGGCCCGCCACCTTCACGACACTGCCCTTCGGGGCGAGGCTGCCGTGCAGGATGACGATGCCGGCATCGGCATGGATCGGCTTGCTGAGCGGATGGATGACCTCGCCGTCGGGCTCGGGCGGGTTGAGTGCCTCGAGGTTCTCGCCCATCGTCTTGCCGGTGACGGTCATGCAGTCGCCGTGCAGCAGACCGGCGTCGAGCAGGTGCTTCATGAGGACGGGGATGCCACCGATGCGGTCGATGTCGGTCATGTGGTATTTCCCGCCGGGCTTGGTATCCGCGATGTGCGGGATCCGCGCACCGACACGGTTGAAGTCTGAGAGCGCGAGCTCGACCCTGGCCTCGTGGGCGATGGCGAGGAGATGCAGCACGGCGTTGGTTGAGCCGCCGAGCGCAAGCGTGACGGCTATCGCGTTCTCGAAAGCCTCTTTCGTGAGGATCATACGTGAACGTATGTTCTTGTCGACGAGGTTCATGACGGCGACGCCGCTGGCGTAGGCAAGGTCGTCACGGCGGCGGTCGACTGCCGGTGCGCTGGCACTTCCAGGAAGCGCGAGCCCGAGTGCCTCGCTGATGCTGGCCATCGTGTTGGCCGTGAACATGCCCGCACACGCACCCTCGGTAGGACACGCGTTGTGCTCGATCAGCGACAATTCCTCGTCCGAGAGCTTGCCGACGGCATGGGCGCCGACCGCCTCGAACACGCTCGTGATGTCCAGTGCCTCGCCGTGGGCACCGCGGCCGGGAAGGATCGAACCGCCGTAGAGGAAGATGCTGGGCAGGTTGATCCGGGCGGCCGCCATCATCATGCCGGGCAGGCTCTTGTCGCAGCCGGCGAACGCGGCGAGTGCGTCGAAACGCTCGGCGTGCATGACCGTCTCGACCGAATCGGCGATCACCTCGCGGCTCACAAGCGAAGCGCGCATACCTTCGTGACCCATCGAGATGCCGTCGCTGACGGCGATGGTGACGAACTCCAGCGGGAACCCGCCGGCGTCCCGCACCCCCTGTTTGGCCCGCTTGGCGAGACGGTCGAGCGGGAGGTTGCACGGCGTCACCTCGTTCCAGCTCGACGCAACGCCGACCTGCGTCTTGTCCCAGTCGCCGTCACCCATTCCTACGGCCCGCAGCATCGCCCGCGCCGGAGCCTTCGTAGGGCCTTCGGTGACGTCGGTGCTGCGGGGCTTCATCCGGTTGTCTGCCATGGGCCGAGCCTACGCAGCCCCGGGCCTTTC
>JAYUDQ010000792.1:0-3000 GCA_043739745.1 Acidimicrobiia bacterium
ACATCGACATGGCCGTCGTGGTACACCCCGGGCATCTCGGCGGTCTCGCCACCCAGGAGTGCGCAGCCATTTTCCCGGCACGCGGCCGCCATGCCGCCCACGATGTCGGCCACCTCAGAGGGGACGAGACGGGCCGATGCGACGTAGTCGAGGAAGAACAGCGGACGGGCGTTCTGCACGAGCACGTCGTTCACGCAGTGGTTCACGAGGTCGCGTCCGACCCCCGAGAGCCGCCCGGCCTCGGCCGCGAGTGCGACTTTCGTGCCGACTCCATCAGTCGATGCGACGAGTACCGGCTCGTGCAGCGTAAGGAGTGCCTTGGCATCGAATACGCCACCGAACGCGCCGACTCCGGAAAGCACGGCCGGGGTGTGCGTCGACTCCACTGCGGTCTTGATCAGGGCCACGGCTTCGTTGCCGGCGTCGATGTCGACTCCCGAGGCGGCATAGCCGCCGGTGGTCCGGGCCAACGCCCGCCAGCCGATGTCGCGCCGGAAGTTCATTCCCTCGAACGAGATCTGGCCGACCACATCGTACGCGCGCGTACGAGCTTCCGCGACCGTGGCACCGAGCCCTGTTATCGAGAGGACCCGACCGGCAGTTGTATTGACGTCGCCGGATTCGTCGCGTCGGGTGCCGCCGTGGAACACGAGCACACCCGTATGCGCACCGACGGTGTCGAGCCCGTGCACACGGTCGCCGGCGCGGACCGTGCCGGGGTAGCCGTCGGCCGCCATCACGACGGTGACCGCGGCACCGTTCCACCAAGTCACGTCGAGCGACGCGAGCGAACCGGTGCAGCACGCCTCTGCGACATCGAGGAAATCAGTATCGAGGAGCGGGAGCAGCACCTGCGCCTCGGGGTCGCCGAACCGGCAGTTGAACTCGAGCAACCGCGGCCCATGCGCAGTCAGCATGATGCCGGCATAGAGCACGCCGACGAATGGCCGCCCCTCGGCAGCCGATGCGGTCACGGCCTTCTGCAGCATCTCCCGCGCAATCGACTCCGCGAGGGCCGGTGGGCAGACGGGCGCCGGCGCGTACGCGCCCATGCCGCCGGTGTTCGGACCGCGATCGCCTTCATAGGCGCGCTTATGATCTTGCGCTGGGGGCATGGCGACGGCGGTGATGCCGTCGCAGAACGCCAGCAGGGAGATCTCCTCGCCGAAGAGCCGCTCCTCCAGCACGACTCGGGCGCCGGCCGTGCCGAATGCGCCGTCGATGAGGACCGAGCGGATGGCTGCCTCCGTTTCGGCCCGATCCGCTGGCAGCAGCACACCCTTGCCTGCCGCAAGCCCGTCCGCCTTGACCACGACAGAGAAGTCGGCCGCCGATGCCCACGCAACGGCCGCGTCGGGGTCGGTGAACGTGGCCGAGCGCGGCGACGCGATGCCGTGGCGCTCGCAGAACGCCCGCGTGTAGGCCTTGGACCATTCGAGCTCGGCCGCCGCCTGGGTCGGCCCGAACGTCATCACGCCGGCCGCGGTGAGACGGTCGACGATCCCGGCCTCGATCGCGGCGTCCGGGCCGATGATTGCCAGGTCGATCTGCTCGGCCGCGCACAGCTCGACGAGATCAGTTCCCGCCGGCACCGCCGTACCGGGCATGCCGCCATTGGCCGGCGCGCAGAAGAGCGCTTCGCAGCGCGGCGACCGGGCCGCGGCCCATGCAATCGCGTGCTCGCGTCCACCGGCTGCGCCACTCGTGCCGAGTCCTCCCACGACGAGGACGCGCAGCGGGCGCATGTCACGCGCAGCCTCGGCCGTCACGCGAGCACCCGCTCGAAGTCGCCCTTCGACGGCTGGAGCCCCATCTCGATCGGGTAGATCCCGGTGAAGCAGGCGTTGCAGTAGCCCGCGCTCTGCCCGATGGCTTTCATCATCCCGTCGAGCGAGAGGAAGGCGAGGCTGTCCGCGCCGATGTGGACGCGTAGCTGTTCGACGGTCATGTTGTGGGCAACCAACTCTTCGTATGTGCCCATATCAAGCCCCATGAAGCAGGGATGGGCGATGGGTGGACAGGTGATGCGCACGTGAACCTCGGTCGCGCCTGCCTCGCGGAGGAGCAGGACGAGCGGACCCGCCGTTGTGCCGCGCACGATCGAGTCGTCGATCATCACGACCCGCTGGCCCTGGAGGTTCTCGGCGAGCGCGTTGAACTTGAGCTTCACACCTTGACGCCGGAGCTGCTCGGTCGGCTGGATGAACGTGCGGCCGATGTAGCGGTTCTTGATCAACCCGTCGTTGAAGGGGATGCCGCTGATGCGACTGAAACCGATGGCTGCGGGGATCGACGAGTCGGGGACGGGTACCACCACGTCGGCATCGACGCCGGCCTCCGTGGCCAGGATCTCGCCGAGGCGCTGACGGACGTGGTGGACACTGGCTCCGTCCCAGACCGAATCGGGTCGGCTGAAGTAGACGAACTCGAACGTGCAGCGGGCCTGCTGCGGTGCGCTGAACAGGCTCTTGCGGGCGGTGAGCTCGTCGCCCGACGCGGTGACTATCTCGCCCGGCTCGACCTCGCGCACCTGATCGCAGCCAAGGGTCGTAAGCGCGCATGTTTCCGAGGCGATGGCCCAGCCGCCGCCTGGTAGGTGCCCCAGCGACAGCGGTCGAAAGCCCCACGGATCGCGGACAGCGAGCACCCGGTCCTCGGTCAGCACGACGAGCGAATAGGCGCCCTTCCACGAGGGCATCGTCCGCTCAAGGCGCTCCTCCCAGGTTGCGCCGCTGGCCGCCGCGAGCATCATCGTCATCACCTCGGTGTCGGAGCTGGCGACGAGCGGGAAGCCCCGGCGCAGCAGCTCCTGACGGAGCTCGGCAGCGTTGACGAGGTTGCCGTTGTGGGCCACGCCGAGCGGGCCGTGCTGGGTCTCGACGAGGAAGGGCTGCGCGTTGCGGACCGCATTCCCGCCGGTGGTCGAGTACCGGGTGTGGCCGATGACGTGGTGACCGGGAAGTTCAGCGAGCCGTTCGGGGGTGAAGACATGGCCGACGA